>CAZCGJ010000023.1:0-12389 GCA_964498295.1 Candidatus Woesearchaeota archaeon
AAACGGCCTGCTGATCCTATTTTTTTTGTTTTTACTCCCATTTTGTTTTTTGATTTTTTAATATGAACTGGGGCTACTCGGAATCGGACCGAGGTCTCGAAGTCCCAAACCTCGAAGGCTACCATTACCCCATAGCCCCACAGCGATTTTAATGAAATGTTATTTTATAAACATTAACTATTTACTTTTTAGCTGCGGGCTTTGCCGCAGGTTTTGCTGCTGCAGCTGCCGGTGCCGCTGCTCCTGCTGCTGGTGCTGCCTCTCCAGGTTTAGCTGTCGCTGCAGCTGCCTTAGCTGCTTCTTCAGCTGCCTTAGCTTCTTCTTCCTTCTTCTTAGCTTCCTTCTGCTTGCCTTGAACTTCTGCGAAGAACGCTTTCAATTCTTTAGCCTTAGCTGCGGAAACTTCTGTTGATTGTGATTTGATTTCTTTTGCATATTTACCATCTGCAATTTCTTCTATAATTTCTTTAGGATCTTTAGATTCAATTAAAACACCCATAGCCATTGCACTTCCAATTACAGACTTCAAAGCACCCATAAAGTCATTTGCAAGCATGCCTGATTGTTTTTGTTTTGCGATAGAGATAAGTTGTTCAATTGCCAAATTTCCAACTTGAACTTTTCTTCTTTCACCAGAACCTAATTCAATCCCCAATTCTTTTTTTAATAAAGCAGAAACGGATGGAGACAAAACAGTAACTGTGAATGTTTTTTTCTTAGCATCAACATCTAAATTAACTGGGACCTGCATTCCTTTGAATGAAGCTGTTGCAGCATTTATGTCAGAAATAACTTTACCCATGTTAATACCCATAGGACCAATTTGCTGAGCAATTGCTGGACCTGGCTTCATTGCACCGCCGTCAACCAATAATTTTATTAATGTCATATTTTGTTTTCGAACTAGTCGTTTTTAAAACTAACTATTTTGTGTTTCTTCATCCTCCCTTCTGATTACTCTAATATTATCTAATCTTACCGTTACTGGAATTGGAACAATAGCTGCAAGTAATGAAACAACTGCTTCACCTTTTGTCTTATCGACTCTTAATACTTTAGCTTTTTCATTTTTGAAAGATTCAGAAATAATTTCAACGATGTCATTCTTTTCAATCTTAACATCAGAAGCTCTTGGTTCAATCATCTTTTTAATTTCTTCATAAGAAATTTGTTTTGAAATAATTCCTTTAACATAAGGTAAATTGAAAACTGCTTCTTCAGCATTTTCTTTGTCTGGAGCTTCCAAGATAATATATCCTCTTAATCCATGAGGTTTTACAATAGAATAAATGTTAACACCTTTCTTAGTTACTTTATCAGAAATTAACTCAATTGCCTTTGCTTCTTTGTTTGTTGTAACTTTAACAATAAAAATTAAAGAATCTGTTTCAAATTTTTGAGCTTCTTCTTGCGGAGCTTCTTCCTTTACTTCAATAACAGGTTTTACTTTTACAGTTACTTTTGGTAAAGATTCTACTACGTCTGCCTTGTTTTTCTCATCCTCGAGATAATCAAATTCTTCTGTGTCAAAACCCATTGTGATTTAACCACGTCTTATAAAAAATAAGAAGTAGTAATTATAATTAAATTAGATGCTTTTTAAAGTTTACTATAATTATTTAAATAAAAAACCTAGTCCAACTTTCATTATTAGAGAGACTAAAAACCCAAAAGCTCCAACGATTAACAAACCAAAAGCAGAAACTTTTGCAATCATTTTAAATTCAGACATAGTAGGTCTTTTTAATAATCTCCAAACACGTTTATATTGTTGGAACTGTGCACTTAAGTATTGCATTGTTTTATTCATAGGATTAAATATCTATTATGGTTTTTAAATTGTACGGTTAGTCTTCTTCACTGTCTTCTTCAGAAGCATTGTCATCTATAAACTCAATTTCTAATTCCTTTTCAATAGATTCTTTCTTTTGTTTATCGAGTGGTTTTCTTTCTCCGGAAATTTGAGGAGATTTAACTCCTGTAATAATTAGCATAACTTTTATTGAACCTTCGAGATCTTTAGATATTTGTGCACCAGAAATTATTCTTGCTTCTGGAGAAAGCTTCTCGCCGATTGCACCTACAACCGTTTTATATTCCTCTAAAGTCAAATCATTCCCGCCAAGTACATTAATTAAAGCACCAGTAGCATTTGCGATATCTACGTCGAGTAAAGGATTATTTAAAGCTCTTTCAACAGCTTCTTCTGCACGATTTGAAGAATCAGATTCTCCCATGCCTATTAATGAAACTCCGCCGCCAGACATTACGGCTCTAATATCTGCAAAATCTAAATTAACCAAACCAGACCTAGTTACTAATTCAGTAATACCTTTTACAGCATTGGTTAAAATTTCATCTGCAACCTTGAATGCAGTTGGTAAAGGCAAATCAGGAGCCAATTCTAAAAGCTTATCGTTAGGGATTACAATTAACGTATCAACAATAGATTCCATTCTTTCCAAACCATCCATAGAATTCTCTATTCTTTTTTTACCTTCAACTGTAAATGGAAGAGTTACAACTCCGATGGTTAAAGCGCCTTGTTTTTTTGCGATTTCGGCTACAACGGGAGCAGCACCAGTACCAGTTCCACCACCAAGACCACAAGTAATGAAAACCATATCACAATTCTCAAGAGATTTCTTAATTTCTGCACCTTGTTCTTTAGCAGCTTCTGCACCAATTCTCGGATTAGAACCTGCACCAAGACCTTTAGAAATTTCTCTTCCAATTAAAATTTTATGATCTGCATTAGTATATAATAGGTCTTGAGCATCAGTATTTATTGCAATAATTTCTCCACCCTTAATTCCAACTTCACGCATCCTAGAAATAGTATTATTACCTGCACCGCCAACGCCAATGACTCTAATTCTTGCAGCTTGTTTTTTTATGATATCCTCTAGCTCTTTATCAATTTCATTCTTAGTACTAAAATTCTCATCACCTATTATTCCCATATGACTGTTATATAATTAGCATTTATAAGTATTTATGTAAATTAGTGGATAATTACTTCTTTTCTACTATTTCAACTCTTATTTTCGTACCAAGAATATCTTCAAACGGCCTAGCCATTATTTCAATGAACTTCTTTAATTTTTCTTCAACCTTGAAAACTACTTTATTATCTTTTATATCAAAATCAAATCTTTTTCTAAAGAAAAAGTCTTGCATTGCATTAACTTTCTCTTTTTCATCTTCTAATTTTCTGATAATTTTGTAATCATATAAAACAACTTTGCCTGCAAGAGGATTATTTAAATCTACTAAGACTCTACCGCTAGAAACAGAAATTACTTTTGCAACCGCTCCATCTAAAGATAATTGCATACCTTTTTGAGGCATGATTTTTTGCTCTAAGAAAAATTTCAAAGGAACCATCCTTACCATTTTAGGATTTCTTTTTCCAAAGGCATCTTCTGGTTTAAATTCTGCAGAGTATTCTTTTCCAACTTCTTTTCCTTCAACATCCATATCTAACCCTTTTATAGACATTCCCTTACCAATGCAAATAACGTGCGGCTTAGCTTCCAAGTTCAATTTCTTTTTTTCTATTTCCGCCTTAGAATTTGTGTCAAATACTTCATTATTATCTTTTAGTTTACCAACAAATTCTATTTCAACAAAATCATTCTTTTGCACTGATACCATGTAATCAACATAAAAATACCTTTTTTAAAGATTTCTGAAATTTCAAAATTCCAAAGATTTATAAATGAAAATTTTTTGAGTCTGTTATGGTATTAAAGATTGTTGATGCAACAGAATTGAAAGTTGGCAGCTATGCATTATTTGATGGTGAGACTTGCATTATTAAAAGCGTAGATATTTCTAAAACAGGAAAGCACGGAGCTCATAAGTGTAGATTTGATGCAATTGGAGTTATAAGTGGAAAGAAAAAATGCTTAATGATGCCCGGTAATGACAGAGTAGAAATCCCATTAATTGATAAAAGACAAGCACAAGTTCTTGCATTGACACCTACAGGAGTTAGTGTAATGGATTCTGTAAGTTTTGAAAATTTTGAATTATCAATTCCAGAAGAATTTGCAGGACAAATCAAAGACGGAATGAGTGTTGAATATTGGGATATGGAAGGAGTTAAATTAATTAAGAGAATCATAACATAATGGCAACAAAATTACCGGTAGCACAAAATAGACTTTTTAAGAATATTTTTATTTGTAAAAAATGCAGTCAGAAAATGAGAATGGAACCTTTAAAAGTTCTTTCTGGAAAAGTTTCTTGTAGAAAATGCAAGGGAAAAGCATTCAGAACACCTAGAAAGAAATAAACTTCGTTTATTTAATTAAATCTAGATGTTAAAGAAATAATTATCTGATTCTGACATTTATTATTTAAAATGATAATTCAATTTGATAAAAGCATTTTGGAAATTTCTAGAAAATATCAAGGGATGTGCTTATGCAAAAGCAATTCTTTTCGAAATGGTTGTCCAAATTATGGAAAAAAACCAGGATGCCCGCCTAGGAATTTATTTAGCAAAGATTACGATGTGAATAAACCGCTATATTTAATTGCTACAGATTTTGATTTAACAGAGCATGCTCAAAGAATTAGGAAGGCGCATCCAAATTGGACTGAAAAAGCAGTTTACAATCCTCGATATTGGCAAAATACTGCAAGAAACAGACATCTAGAAGAAATTCAAGAATTTATGAACGCACATGCGGAATATTCTATTGAAAGAAGTCCAGAAGGTGCAGGCATTAATATCCATGGACTTTGCAGACTGCAAGGAATAATACTAGAATGGCCTCCAAGAAAATTAACAAGAGTAGTTTCTATAGGGGCAATTAAATTTCATTAACTTTAAAAGAGCGGTTAGTCAAAATATAGTATGCAAACTGTAATGATTTATGATATAATATTCTTTTTAGTATTCTGTGTGGGAGTGTTTTTGTTTTTATATTCTAATAGAAAAAACCTTGGCAGAGAAGGTTGGATGTATATGTATAGAACAAAATTAGGTGTAGAAGCAATTGAGAAATTTAGCAGTAAGTATTCAAAACTACTACATGCACTAAAATATCCGATTGTAATCCTAGGTTTTGGATTAATGGCTATAATGATTTTCCTACTTTGTCAAACAGTATATATTTATATTAGCTTTCCGCAGATAAGCAATATTATCAAAGCACCCCCAGTTATGCCTCTGATTCCTTATTTTCCACAAATATTTGGAGTTGAAAGCTTAATGCCTCCATTTTACGCAACGTATTTTGTATTGGCTTTACTTGTTGTTGCATTAGTTCATGAATTTTCACATGGAATTTATATGAGATTATTCAAAACCAAAATAAAATCTACCGGTTTTGCATTCTTGGGACCAATTTTAGGAGCATTTGTAGAAGAAGATAAAAATCAATTCTATAAAAAGAAAAATTTTGAACAGATGGTAGTTCTGGGAGCAGGAGTCTTTGCAAATATCTTATTTGCATTAATATTCTTCGGACTGCTAGTTTTATTTTTCTATGTGTCTTATTCGCCTTCCGGATATCTATTCAATAGCTATGCCTATAACGGAATAAGCCCGTCTGAAATTACAAATTATAGTGAAATAGAGAATAATTGGACAAAAGTTCTAACAAAAGACAATAGTTATTTATTTTTAGGAAACTCTTCGATATTATCTGACTTAATTAAAGACAACCAAACGCAATACATACTGCTTTATTTTGATGCACCGGCAATTAGAAATAATATTTCTGGCGCAATTGTTAAAATAGACAACCAATCTATAAAAAATGCAGTAGATGTCTCATTTTATTTAGAAAAAAAGAGACCGGGAGATAATTTAACAATCAAAACAGCTAACTCCGACGGAAATTACACAGATTATGAAATTACTCTTTCAGTTCATCCAATCAACTCCAGTAAAGGATTTTTAGGAATAACTCACCTACAAAACCAAAGAACAGGAATTTTTTCAAAAATAATGTCCAAATTCACACAATATAAGCAAAGTTCTACATATTATGTTGCAAAATACAACAAAGATTTAGTTTTATACATATATAATCTTTTATGGTGGATTGCGATGATTAACCTATTTGTCGGCCTATTTAATATGCTTCCTTTAGGAATTCTCGACGGAGGAAGATTCTTTTACTTAGCGATTTTAATTATATCAAAAAATAAACAAGTTGCAGAAAAATCTTTTAAATATGCAACAAAGTTCATAGGATTAATATTTTTGGCAATGATTATTGCTTGGGCATTTTCTTTGATTTAAACTACAAAAATTTTTAGGAAAATTTAAAAAAAATTTCTCCGTCGACAAAAATTTTTTCAAAATTTATTTTTTTTTAAAAATTTTAAAATTTTAGAAAGGTATATAAACAAAGCAATATTCTTTTTTTCATAAAGGGGTTTATATAAAATGGCAGCAAAAAAGAAAGCAGCTAAGAAAAAAAAGAAGTAAGATCATAGTTACATTTAAAAATTTATTTTTTTTATTTTATTTTATGAAAAACAATTTTGATGACGTCAAAAAAGTGCTTGAAAAAATGCACTATTCCGTTGTCGGCAATTCTTCCGGTGTCCAAATATGCAACTGGACTAAAAATTCTTTGAAAGGAGAAGGTGTTTGTTGGAAAGAAAAGTTTTATGGCATCAAATCTCACCGATGCTGTCAGTTTTCTCCTTCTCTAATGTGGTGTGAGAATAGTTGTTTGCATTGTTGGAGACCAATAGAACTTAATTTAGGAGATAAAATTGATAAAATAGATGATCCTATTGAAATTTTAGATAAAGTTGTTGAAGCAAGAAAGAAATTGTTGACTGGTTTCGGAGGATTGGATAAAGTTTCTAAGAAAAAATGGAAAGAAGCGCAAGAACCTACACTTTACAGCTTCTCTTTATCAGGCGAGCCGACACTTTATCCAAGATTAGATGAAATGATTAGTGAAATACGACGGAGAAAGGCAATATCTTTTATTGTTACAAATGGGCAGAATCCTGAAATGATTTTAAAATTGGCAAAGAAAAATGCACTTCCGACTCAACTAACGTTGTCTACAAACGCGCCAAACAAAGAATTATTTGATAAATGGCATAATTCATGCAAGAAAGACGCTTGGGAAAGGTTTAATCAGACACTCAAGATAATAAAAACCATTAAAGGAAAATGCAGAAGATGTATTAGACTAACATTAGTCAGAAAGGGTTTGAAAGGAAATCCTGCCCTAAATAATGTTACAAACATGACTGATGAGCTTGTTTCGCAATATGCTGACATGATTATTACCTCCCAGCCTGATTTTGTCCATGTTAAAGGATTTACATCGATAGGATATGCAAGAAAACGAATGGGCCATGACAAAATGCCCTGGTTTTATGAAGTTAAGGACTATGCAAAGAAAATTTTGATTGAATTGAAAGCAAAAGATGATAAAAACTGGAAACTTTTAACTGAAGATGAAAGAAGTTGTGTGGTAGTTATTGGAAAGAATAAGAAAGATATGAAGATTAGGAAATTCTAAAGCAAGTCTAAATTTAATAGTAACCTTTAAATATATGCAATTTTTATATAAATCACTTATTACTCACTAATTAGTGAGTCTTTAGTACGTTATATGGGAGAAATCAAAATAAGTGTATCCGATAAACTTGACGGAATTTTGCAAAAAATGGCAGATGGAATCGGAATAAAAAAAGCTGAACTAGTCAAAAATATAGTTGTTAAAGAATTAATGGATAGAGAGGAAAAGAAAAGATGAAAAGAGAGGTGATAATGATGAAGTTATTTTACTTAGTTGTGTTTTTATTTTTAGGAATTTTATTAATTAATCTGGGAAGTGCAGTAACAACCATTACTTCTTGTTATCCAACCCCTTATAATATTTCTTCCTCGGGAAGTTATGTACTGGGGAATAATATTGAATCAAATGGGACTTGCATACTTCTCTCCGCAAATAATGTAGATTTAAATTTAAATGGGTATTCAATAACTTTTGCAAATGCCTCTGCAATAAATCTATTTGGAATAGACATTGTTTCCGGGAAAAACAGCTCGATAATATATAACGGCACTATTTATAGGAAAACTCCTTCTACTGGAATACTTAATCATTTTATTAGATTTAATACAGGAAGTTATAATTATACTATAAATGACTTGCAGCTTATAGATTTAGTTGCTGGTGGATCAGCTCATTCTGGAATAAGTTCTTCTAGTTTAAAGGGTGCAACAATTAGAAATATCACTTGCCTTCTTAATTTGACTACTGCACAATGTTTAGCTTTATCGGTGCTTTCTTCAAACATCAATGTATCTAATATTATTTCTTTATATAATGGAACAAATACGTTGGGGTCTACTAATCTCTCTGCAACAAACTTATCTCTTTATAGAATGTCTAGCTCAGCAACAGATGCAAATATTACCAACCTTAATGTTTTAGATACTGCAACAGTAGCAGGGGTTAGAGTAAATATTACTAACTCAAACTTTAATTTAGGAATTACTTATTCAGGAGTAGATTTAACTATTAAAAATTCTAGTCTTGCAAATATAACTTCTACGTCTACTTCAGGAGTACTAAGTATTGTTGATCCAATCTCTATCGGCAGATATAATATTTCTGGCGGTTCTAGAATGTTAATAAGAAATTCTCTTTATGGTCAAGTAGAATTCTTAAACGCTCTAAGTGTCGTAGGCGAAAATCTTTCAAGAGATATTTATTTAGATAACAATTCTGCATATTTCAATAGTTCTGTTTCTGGTTTAAATGTTATTGCTAATATTACTCTGAGCGGCGTTATAACTGATTTATCTTTTCCTGTAATTTACAAAAATAGTCTTCAGGATTGTATATACTCGTTAGAATGTTTCAACTTTACGCCGCTCAATTCAGGCACAGTTAAATTCAATGTTTCTAGTGGAGGCAACTATTCTATAGCTGAAGATACTATCAACCCTACTTCCGATTTAATTACACCTGCAAATAACTCGTTTAGTAATTTACTAAATCAAAATTTTACAACAAACATCGCAGATAATTTAGCAATAAAAAATGCTACTTTATTTGTTTGGAATTCTAGCGAATTATTTAATAGTTCATCTACTTCTTTCCCGGCAGGAACTAAGAATTCAACAACACCTATAATAATGAATTTAATAGATGGAGTTTACAAATGGGCTTATTTGGTTTTTGATGTAGCAGGGAATTCATTGTTAAGTGCTAACTATACTTTAGAGATTGACTCTACTGCACCTTATTTTAACAGTTTAAGTCCTGCAAATACTACAAAAACTACGAATATCTCTCTAAACTTCACAGCAAATATCTCCGATTCTAAAGGCGTAAAAAATGCTACTTTGAATATATTTAGAAACGGAGTTTTTTATAACAAAACTTATTTTAATGATAATATAATAAACACAACTTATACCGGAGTAAATTATTCATTAAGTTTTGATGGAAGCAATGATTATGTAAATCTGACTTTTATTAACGGAATTAGTAATTATACTATCTGCTCTTGGATTTATCCTACTGCAATATCTGCTTCTGCAAATAGAATTCTTTCTGCAGGAGACTATGGAGCTTATAATGGGGCAATAGAGTTATTAGTAGACAGTAATTATAAATTCGTATCAATCAATCAAGGTGCTGGCGGGCAAGACACATATCGTTCTGCTGCAAATTCATTTGGCCTTAATAGATGGGTTTTTGCTTGTTCGGCGTATAATGATTCTGCGCATACAATCAAAATTTATGTAAATGGGTCACTAGTTTCAGGGACTTTTGATTCTGGAAGCTCTATGAGAACACCTAATCAGAACCCTTCTTATAATTATAAGATAGGAGTCAATACGCGTTTAACTGACATGGCTACTTGTTTTAGCGGTAAAATTGATGAAGTTTTGTTTTTTAATAGAACATTAAATTCAACTGAAATTTCTCAATTGTATAACTCTGGAAATGGCCTGTATGCAGACATTTCAATTGCTCCATTTAATTCTGGATTAATTGCAGGTTATCATTTTGAAGAAGGAAACGGAACAACAGCATACGATATTACGAGAAGAAATAACGGGACCCTAATAAATGGCCCGAATTATTCAACTGGAAAGGTTTTACCCTTTGGTGATTGGATAAATTATACTTCAAACTCTTTAAGTTCTATTTTTTCAAGAATGCATAATTTAATCGACGGAATTTATACTTGGTTTTTTGAAAGTTACAATATTGTAAATAATTACAATACTTCTGGAAATTATACTTTGACTGTGGATAAAACTGCACCACAGATTAGTTTTTCTCCCGGTTATTATGCTAGTGGCGGAACAATTGGCTACAATGGAACACATACAATACATACTTTTACAACTTCCGGGCTCTTTGTTCCAGATATCAGTCTTGAAAATGTGAGTGTCACAGTTGTGGGAGGAGCAGGTTATACTGGTTCTACTAAAAATGGAGGATACGTAGAAACAAGAGATAGTTTTCCATTAAATAATCCCATAGCTTCGTGTCAAGATATAATTAGTTCTGGCAATTCTATAGGATCAGGAGTTTATAGCATTGATCCAGATGGAGCTGGAGGATATGCACCATACAATGTTTATTGTGACATGGTGTATGAAGGTGGCGGATGGACGATGCTTATGAAAGCTACAACTGGCACTACATTTAATTATAATGCAAATTACTGGACAACTACAAACACGCTAAATCCTACTCAAAACGATTTAGATAATGAAGATGCAAAATTAAGAGCTTTTAATGAATATCCTATTTCAGATATTATGGCAAGATGGCCAGATATTGCTTCCGGAACTAAAAGATGGTTAGAAAATGATTTCAATAGCGGTTCAGTTACTCTTCTTCCAGACTTTTTCTCTACAACTAGTTTAAAGTTCTTAGGGGATGCAAAAACTTCTTCTGCATGGCAAGGAGGATATTTCTCTAGCCAACGAGATATTCGATTTTACGGATTTAATTTTGTGAATCCTAGAAATTATGGTACTACTGCAGATGTTAGGTGGGGATTTGGATGGAATGAAAATGGAGAAGGACTTTATAGCAGTCCTGCAACTTTACTCACAGGAGGTGCCGTCGGTTCAGATGATGTTAGCGGTGGAATTGGTATGGCCTCTTCATTTGGAAGTTATTCTGCAGGAGATAAGGTCAATTGCTGTCAAGATGTTACTGGGATAAACAGAGCTGCAAGAGTTGAAATGTATGGCAGAGGTAGTAATTTAGGTAAAACAAAAGAAGTTACTATCGGAAATGGAAGTGCAAGCGCTAGAGGAGGAATTTCTTCTTTTGGTACGCTTGTTGCGTTTGGAGGAAATAGCACAAGTAATCCAGTTTCAGAATATCAGCAATCTAATGATGCTGGAAAAATAATTGTTAGTTATCTGACTCCAACTTATTACACTAAAGAAAACAACTCATTCCTAGCACAGGACTATATTTATGTAAATGTTTCGATAAGTGATCTTACTTTTGCAAATATGACTTTTAACTTGTATAATTCTTCTTTCGAGAAAATTAATGAAACTACCTATACTTCTATCTTAAATAATGCAGTAAATTGGACAAGTCTGTCAAATGGGATTTACTATTACAATTCATCTTCATGTGATATCTTTGGAAATTGCAATTCAACCGAAACAAGAATGATTACCTTAGATTCAACTGCTCCAAATGCTAATTTACTTTATCCAGTAAATAATACTACTGTGGGAGATGTAGGAGTTAATTTTACTGCAAATGTTACTGATAATTTAGGAATTAAAAATGCAACATTAAATATTTTAGACATAAATAATGTGTCTATTTCAAATCACACATATGGCGACACAAGAACTACGAATAATTATTTAAGTTTTGACGGAAGTAATGATTATGTAAGCAAAATATCTCCTACTGGTCTTGAAAATAATGATTACACTTATAATGTTTGGGTTAACCTAGACGTATTAGGTACTTCTAAGATGGTATTGGGCGTAGGAGATGGTCCGACTGGCGATCAGTTCATAGGAGTAATTGATTCAAATAAAATTTATTTTGGTTCTTACTATGATGGCGGTTCACAAGGAATCACTGGATTAACAACTTTAACAACCGGGACATGGTATATGTTAACTGCAACTAGAAATTCATTAGGTAATATAGAGGTATATTTGAATGGCGCACAAGAAGCGTCTTCGGCTGTCGCAAATCCAGTAGCAATATATGGCACTATAGAATTAAACATAGGATCTCGGGCAACATTATATCAGCCATTCGATGGTGCACTAGACTCCGTTTTAATTTTCAATCGTACCCTGTCTCAATCAGAAATTTCTAGCTTATATTCTGCAGGAAGAGCTGCAACTATTAGTACTTCTCTAGCTCCGTATAATG
>CAZCGJ010000024.1:0-12389 GCA_964498295.1 Candidatus Woesearchaeota archaeon
GAAAGTTTTTGTGAAAATCAACGAGTAGAATATCCTTGTTCTGTATCTGTTCAATTGCCTTTCTTTAGTAGTTTGAGTTTTATTCTTTCACTTCTACTTATTGTAGGTATTTACTTTCTTACCAAAAATAAGTGATTTATCACAATAACCTTTATTAAGTAAAGAGGTTTCTCATTCGAGTAGAAGTTTCACAAAAGAGGGACTAATTTTCAGTAGTCTCGAACGTTCGTTCGAAGAAAATTGTCCGATAGCGGCAGTCAATGCTTCACATTTTTTGCCTTGTGAACTTCAAAATAAATAGAGAAGAAGTTTCACAAAATGCCACATCAATGCGTACATTGTAGTAAAATAATAGAGGTAGGAAGTAAAGAAATCTTAGATGGATGTTCTAAGTGTGGTAGTAGGTTCTTTTTCTATATACGTGATGAAGTTGCTCAGAGAATGAAAGAACAGGCGCAAGTACCTTTACAGGAGTTTAGTTCTGCTCAAAAAGAGAGAGTGGAATCAGATGTTAGAGAAATACTTAAGGTTGAAGATGATGATGTGCCTGTTATTTTAGATATTGAATCTGTTAGAGTTCTTGCTCCTGGTAAATATGAAATTGATTTAGTTTCTCTTCTTAATAGAAAACCTATTGTATTTAAGCTTGAAGAAGGCAAATATATGATTGATGTGGAGTCTAGTTTGAAAACAAACCGGGTTGATGAATAAACAAAATCTTTATAAGCAATTTAATCGAGGATATTTTATGAAGAGGACTATTTTCTCATTTGTTTTGGAGGAGTTATGCAACTAAAAAATATTCTTATTTTTATAGTAACTTTCTTTGTTTCTTTATGTACTATTATTTATGAGTTGGTTTATGCTCAGTTGTTGACTGTTATTTTTGGAGGGACTGTATTAAGATACTCAATTACGATCGGTTTGTTCTTATTCTGTTTAGGTATTGGTTCTTTTTTATATAATTATGTGTCTAAATATGACAAAAAGAAAAGTTTTGTGCTTGTAGAAATGGCTCTTTCAATTGTTGGTTTTTTTGGCGTTGTTTTTATTATTGCTCTTAATAGTTATTTTAGTTTTTTGCCGCATTTAGTCAGAGTTGTTTTATCTAATATCCCGGTTATACTTATTGGTATTTTGAGCGGTCTTGATTTGCCTCTTCTTTCTTTTTTTGCAGGGGAAAAAAGTTCTGCATATTCGCAGGTTCTTGGAGTAGATTATTTTGGTAGTTTAGCCGGA
The DNA here is from genome assembly GCA_964498295.1 of Candidatus Woesearchaeota archaeon. Lineage (GTDB taxonomy): Archaea > Nanobdellota > Nanobdellia > Pacearchaeales > GW2011-AR1 > CABMGO01. The sequence goes on from CAZCGJ010000024.1 coordinate 1,240, forward strand.
ACTTTCATTTATTCTTTATTTTTTTATCCCACATATGGATTAATTTTCTCTGCGGCTGCTATTGCATTTGTTAATCTTTTGGTTTCTCTTGCTTTGTTTATATTTCTCTATAAGAAAAAAAGTATTTCATTTATAATTAGTTTTTTTGTTTTGATTGGTGCGTTTATTTTTATTTTGACAAATATTTCTTTTGTTTCTGATTATTTAATGAAACTCTATTTATCTCAATCAATTATAAGTTTTTATGACTCTTGGAATCTTGGAGATCTTTTTGTAAAAGTTAGTGATATTTTTTTTACTCCATATCAGATGGTTTTTTTATATTCCATAGTTGTTAATCCTGGTACGCAGTACGAATGGAATAATACTTGTCTTAATATCGACGAGCATGTTCAATTATGCGACAGTTGGGTGCATGAATATCATGCAGGCCTTGTAGATGTTCCTATGTCTTTTTTTGAAAATGCAACTTCAAATACCAGGGTTTTACTTATTGGCGGGGGAGATGGGATTGCAGTAAATTATCTTAAAAAATATAATGTAAGTATTGATCAGGTAGATATAGATGAAAAATTTGTAAATTACGGAAAAACAAGTGAATTTGTTTCTAAATATCAGAATAATTCTTTTGAGTATCCTTTATTAAATTTAGTAATTGAAGATGGTTTTACATATGCTAGAAATACTAAAAATAAGTACGACTTAATTATTCTCGATTTACCTGGTTTGAAAGAAGATAAAATGCTTCCCCTATATTCTAAAGAGTTCTTTTTATCTATAAAGAATATACTTAATGAAAATGGAATTATTGTTACTTGGGTTTATTCATTTGAAGAAAATCCAGATTATTCAAATGTTCTGATTAATACTCTTTCTTCTGCTAATTTAAGTTATTTTTTAGAATATGCATCTTATCGTCTTTCTGACGGTGCACGATTTCCAGTAGAAGATTATATTCTATTGTCCGATAATAATTCTCTAAAAATTAATCTTTCTAAAAATGAGTATGTTTCCAATCTTTCTAAAAAATATCAAGATTTGTCTTGGAAGGAAATAAATTTTAATGAGAATTTGCCTGTTAATAGCGTGTTTAAACCAAGTTATAAGATGATAATCAAATGAAAAATAATAAAATGCATGAAAAGATATTGAATATTATTTCTATTGTATTAATTGCATTTATAATCTTAAATGTTTTGATAAACTTCTTATATTGGAGAGATGGTTGGACAGAAATATTTTGGTATTGTGATTTTGCGGCAGTTCTTCTTTCTTTAGGTATTTTATATAGAAAAAATTATTTAATTAGTGGTGTTTTGATTACTGCAATACCTGCTCAGTTCTTTTGGATTTTAGATTTTATTTTGCAAGTTTTAGGGTTTGAAGGTTTTGGCAGAACTGCCTGGCTTTTCTCATGGCCATTATTGTCCATTTTACCTTCAGTAATAATTCATGTGATTCTTATTCCTCTTGCGTTTTATGCAACTAGTGTTTATGGTTTTAATAAAAAAGGATTGTTTGTAGGCTTTGTAATGATGGTTTTTGCTATGGTTACTCCGTTCTATTTATCTGCTCAGGATGACAATATAAATTGTGTGTTTTATTCTTGTGATGTTGATTTTGAATATTCTGCAACTTATAGTTATCTCGGCATGTCAGCCTATTCTATAGATTACTTATTATTTATAACACTTAGATGGTTTTTTTGGATGTTAGTTATGTATTTTTGTTTGTTATTTCTTTTTAGAAGAGTATTTAAAAGAATCAGGATTTCGTGATTCATGGAATTTAAAGCAAAAGAAAAGGGATATGACGTAACTGCAATTTTTAGTGGGGTCAATTTTAATAAATTAAATGACTATGATTTGATTAAAAATACTTCATTGAATTTATTAAAGAGTGTTGGATTTAATGTTTTAGACTCTATGGAACATAAATTTAGTCCTCAAGGTTATACCTTCGTTATTTTGCTTGCAGAATCACACTTTGCAGTTCATACTTATCCAGAATATAATACTATTTACTTCCATTTGTATACTTGCGGAGATAAAGATTCAACAGTTCTCTTTTCAAAACTTAAAGAAATTCTAAATCCTACTAAAGTAGTTATGAAAAAGAATGATATTCAGGTCAAATTCTAAAGTTTTATAAAATTAAATCCGGTTCCCATACTTTCTGCTATATAGGTGCTATTTCTGAAGATGTTTTCTATAGACACTTTTTCCTTTGCACAGACAAATCCATTTGAAAGATAGGTTGTTTTTCTTACTTTCTTGAATTCTTTAACTGCGTTTTCCATATCGGGTTTCGGACCCTTAATTTCTATAAATTCTTTGGGTTTAATTGCTAGATATCCTTGTGCTTCTTGACCTCTCAAATATACAAATTCTAAGTTATCTACTTGTTGTTCTTTTCTTTCGAGTTCTCTTATTAAAAACTTAAATAGTTTCTTCATTTTTGTTCCCGCAATATCTCCTTCTTGCCTGTTTGTTTTAATATCTAATTGATATACGCTCAAATTTTTTTTCTTAGCAGACTCTTTAAAATTCTCTAAACTAAATTCTTTCTTTTGAAAAAATTCTTCGGACGGGTTTTTTAAAAATTCTGATGCTTTTTGCATAAATAATTCATAAGTTTCTTTTGTCAAACCTGCACATACATTTCGATATTTGTAAGTAGGGTCTATTAAAATGAGGGGAGATTGTAGCTTGCTCTGATTTAATTCTCGCATAATCTCATTCTTATTTTTGAACTGTTTTTCAGGATCGATTATTGCTTCTGAACTTATTTTTTTAAGGAATTTTAAGAAACTCCCATAATAACAGACTAAAACTTCTAAAGAATAACCGGAGAAACCACCGATATAACTTTCTGCACCATAGCACCTATTTGCATGGCAAAAGGCTTTAGCTAGTTTTATTTCATCAGCTAGCTTTTTATTTTTCCCTATTTTACTTTTTATATATTGGACATGAATTAATGAGAAATCCGTTACATTTTCTATTTTTGATTTTTTATCTAGTTTTAGCACAGGAATCAATTCAAAAGTAAGATTTTCCTTTTTTATCTGGATATAATCTCTCGAACCATGTATTATTTCGTGTTTTAGCTTTGTTTTTGAGACTAATTTTTCAAATTTGGATAATTCTTCAGGTTTTAATACAATAAATATATCTACATCTTGGTTTTCTTTTTTTAATATCGTTCCTTTTGCTAGGCTCCCTCCAATGTTTGCGTTTAGCTTATTTTTTTTAAGAATTTTTACTAACTCCTGTGTTTCTTTTTCTATTTTTTTTATTTCAGGGTTGCTTAATGAGATTTTTTGCAATATATTTGCTAGAATTTTTTCTACTTTCATAAAATACTAAATAAAAAGGGATTTATAAGGTCTTTCTTTGCTGTGTTCAGAAAGTTTATAAACGGAAATAACCTCTTTTCTTCAATGGAAAAAAAAGGGCAAGTAACTATATTTATTATTGTAGGGGTTCTGATTGTTGTTGCTATAATTCTAGTGTTTATTTTTCAAAATGAACTTGGAATTTCAACAAGATATAGTGCAAATCCTTCAAAATTTATAGAAGATTGTGTAGAAGAGGATCTAAATATTGCAGTTGAAAATATTATTGCTACGGGCGGAGTTTATTATTTGGGTTCAAATAATGATCAGTTTATGGACATAAATGGTTCCAAAATTGCAATACTGTGCTGGGCAAATAAGTCCAGAACTTCTTGTGTAAATACTCACCCCTTGTTAAGCGAAGAAACTCGTCTTACTCTAGAGCAGGTTTTTATTCCGAAGGTCAGGGCATGCTTCAGTAAATTAAAGAAAGACTATCCTAACGTAGACATTACTACTGGCGATTCTGAGTTCGAATTAAGCTTGGAAAAAGGGTTTGTTTTAGTTAAAATGAGAAATCAAATTACTTTAACTTCTGGAGAAGAATCAGAATCATTCAATAATTTCGACTTTAGTTTTAGTTCTAGGATATATGATTTTCTAGAACTTGCAAATTTGATTGTTACCATAGAGTCTTCTTGTAGTTGTGGTTCTTCTGGAAGTGGGAGAATTGTTAACGTTGCTGTTAGTGCTACAAATACTAATCCTTTTTTAACATCCGGGCCAAATACTCAATGTGACGCAGATTTAGCTGCTTTGGCTTTAAGTTATCCGGAATACTTGTTTGAAAGAAATGCTTTAACAAGTGGCGAAAAGATTTATACTATTATTTCTAATGAGCCTCCTGCTCAAAATTTTAGTTTTGTTGTAAGAAATTGTGTAAATAATGGTTGCACAGGTCCTGATGGGATTTGCTTTCACCATTATCATTCTGGAGGTATAATACATTATAGTGATAGAATAAATGGATGTCATAATAATATTCATCATTATCACGATGATATGGAGTATGTAGTTGATTAAAATGGAAAAGAAACAATTAATTATTATTTTAAGTATTGCATTAGTTAGTTTAATAGGATTTGTGAGTGCTATTGGGTGTTGCGTTAGCTCTAATCAGGATATTTGTTCTACAAATAGTGAACAGTCAAGTTGTGAAGAATATGGCGGTTCTTTTTTTAATAATGACCCTACTTGTGCTGCACAGAGAGTGTGCGATACTGGTTGTTGTATTCTTGGTTTAGACTCTGCTAGAATGCTCCGTGGCAAATGTCAATCTGAGACTTTGAATAGAGGTTTTGGCGCAATCAATTTTTTGCAAACTACTGAAGATTGCAATAAATATATTGTTTCCCAAGAGTGGGGATCATGTATCGGTACAGATAGTTATGGTAAGAAAACTTGTAAGTTTATTACTCGAACTCAATGTGCAGGACAGTTCTTTAGTAACGTGTTATGTACTGCTGTTGAAAACTCTGGATGCAGTAAAACAGATAATACTGTCTGTGTTGGAAACAATATTTATTTTGTTGATAATTGCACTAATAGAGATGCTTTAGATAAGGAATGTAGTTATAATTCTGGAGAAGTCTGTAGTCAAAAATATGTTTCTGGAGGAACAAAAGCTGAGTGTGTTGACGCTAGTTGTTCGGATGACTTTGATTATAGTGATTTTGTAGTCAAGGAACTTTATAGTACGGTCCCTATTTTTAGTGCTGTGACTCGTAATCAGGGAGATTCTTGGTGTGTAACAAATGGGAACGTTCCCTTTAATGATAATGAGCTTGAAAGAGATCTTAATAAGTTCGGAAATACAGTTTCTGGTGCAGCAGGTCTAAAATTCTTCAGTCGTTATTGTGTCGGAGGAAAGATTGTTACAGAAGCTTGCAGTGATGGTAAGGAAGGGTATTGTAGTGGAAGTAGCTCTGCCGGTGCACAAATTACTGCTGGAACAGGAGGTAAGTGTGCAGGTAATGAGTGGAGAGCTTGTTTAAGTGCTGAAAACGAAGATGATTGCGATAAGACTTATTGCGTTTGGTTTTCTCCCGAAATAAAGGGAGCTATGTCAGATAAGAATATTTTAGATACAGTCGAGATTTCTAAATGTATTCCAAAGGTTGCAGGAGGGATAATGGATAGCAATGCAGCAAACTCAGTTTGTTCAATGGGCGATTTTAGTATTAGTTTAGACAATAAGGATTTGGTATTTATCTCTTCTCCAAAAAATACTTTTATTCTTTTTAATCCAGAGGTAATGGCTATACTTGATTATAGATGCAGCAGGATTGCTGATTGTACTGGAAAGATTAGTTGGGTAGGTACTTATGGTAGAAATAGCTCTAGCGGTGTTGAATATTATAATTCTACTGAAGTTTTGGATCAAATTCATGATAGGGCAATTAGTTTTGCTTATGGAAAAAGTTCTGGAATCGAAACTATTTCTTTATTAAATAAGTATCTTAGCGGAACTTCTCCTGCTCTTTCTTTGATTCAAGATTATGATTTAGGCAATTATCCTAAAGATCTTTTCCCCGTATTTTTCGGTAAGGATGAACCTACTACCTTTGAATACAAATGTGTTTCTAGAAAGGCTCCTTTGAATGGAGATTGCCACAAATGCAATCAAGAAGGTAGTATTTGCACGCAATATTCATGTGAGGCAATTGGTAAAAATTGTGAGTTTATGTCCTCAGGTACTTGTGAGAGTAAGGCAGACCTAACTTCTCCAAATATTACTCTCAACTGTCCAAGTTCTTCATCAATAGGTATACAACAACCGATTAATATTAGTCTTACAACTTCTGAGACTTCATATTGCAGATTTAATTTAGATAGTGCTTTGGCTAGCTATGATCTTATGCCATATGATTTCGGAAACGATTGGGGAGCTCAACATAAGATAGCTCTTACTGTTCCCGGTTCAAATACCCTCAAGATTGGCAATGTTTCCCAGTATCCTTTAATTTTAAAGGCAGGTACTTACAATGTTTATATTAGATGTGTAGATGGTAGAGGCAACGGAGATACTGATCCTGCAAAATTATGTACTTTCGAAGTACCTAGAACTCCTGATAAAAATCCTCCAGTAATTTTGAAGTTTAACCCTATAACTAATACGCCTATCATTTACAATACTACTTCAAAAAAAATAGATATGCTTGTTAATGAGCCGGTTGAATGTAAATGGAGTTTGAAAGACCAAAATTATACTCTCATGGAAAATTCTTTTAATTGCAGCAATACCTTGATTTTCTCAACTACGGTTAGTGGATATAATTGTCAAGCTACTCTAAGAAATGTAACTAAAAACTTTGGCAATAGTACTAAATTTTATATAAGATGTAAAGATCAACCCTATCTTGTAAGTCAGGAAAGAATTAAAGATTATTTAAAAGAAGAAGGATACTCTGAGTCTCAAATTAATAGCGTTATAAGTGGAGATTATAGTGAAGATCAAATAATAACTATTATGCAAAATGAAGGATATAATTCTGTAGAGATTGCAGATTTTTTCAGCATGTATAGAAATATGGAAACTAAAACGTATTCTCGTAATACTAATGATAAGAGTGCAGTTTATACTCTTAAGGCTTCTCAGAAATTAGAAATTACAGAATTAAGCCCTAAGAATAGAGTTACTTTGGGACCTAATTTTGCTGATTGGAATTTAACTGTTAAAACTGCAGGGGGCGGTTACGATGGTATTTCTGAGTGTAAGTGGAAATTAAATTATAAGAATATCTCTACTGCATATAGTGCTTTTTCAGCTACTCAGAGCACATTTAAATCTCAATCAATTAACCAAAAGACAGAAGGAGATTATACTCTTTCAGTTATTTGTGCGGATGATTCCGATAATACTGCAAATTATACAGGTCCATTGGAAATAAGATATGATCGTGTTTCGCCAGGAATTACGAGGGTTTACAACGATAAAGGTAATCTTAAAGTAACTACAAATGAGCCTGCAATGTGCAAATTTACAAATTTATTTAGTGTAGGTCTTGGTTGTGCATTTACAATTGCTCATCCGAATTTAACAGCAATGGTTGATTCTACAACTACCGAACATTCATCTATTTGGAAGAAAGGAGCTAGTTATTTTATTAAGTGCCAAGACTTTTATGGAAACGAGAATACCTTGTGTGGATCGATTGCAAAGGCTGTCTAAGAACGCGTACTTTTTTGCCTAATTATTTTGTTGATGCCTCTACCGCAGGATCTTGCTCTATATGTGAGGCACTTACAAATTCGTAGCCTTCACTTACTTTTGTCGTTTTTTCTTTTCCGGTTATTTTGTTTTTTTCAATAGATACTTTATATTTTTCTTTGTAGCCTACTTTTGCAATATTTTCTAGATTAAATTGATTGCATATTTCTGGATTTCTAACATCAAAGTTCTCTTTTCCCTCGAGTCGGATACGAGCGTCTACTACTGGTACAACTGTAACTGTGGTGCCTGCAGGACTAATAGTTGTTGTTGTGACAATGTAGTGTGTTTGCTCCTTTTGAGTAACTCTTGCATTTTGATATAAAATATCGGAGTATTCTGTTCTCGTTTCAACTCTATTGCAACCGTAAGCAATGAAGCACTGAATAGCACAATTAGCTCCGAGAGCTAAAGCTCCTCCAAGTGCTAATTTTTTTATCAAATTATTTCCCATAGTATATACAGGTATGTTTATTATTTAAATGTTCCGGTTTTGTTGTAACTTGGTAGTGACAGAATTATATTCCCCAAGTTTCTTGCGTTCTTCTTTTTATTATAGCAATTTCTTGGACAATTGTTTTTTCTTCAGAAGTTAAGATATCTTTATACTCTTTGAATTTTCTAAATTGAAACTCTGAAAGATTGCTGTAAAGAAATTCTCCGACGGTAAGTTCTCTTTCGAAATTAACTCCTGACATTGAAATTGCAACTTCTTTTCCTTTTTCTGCTGTTTGTACAGAAGTCTTATCTGCTTGTATGGCTTTTATCCAACCTATTTTTTTATCTTGGTTATTTATCATTTCGACGTCTTGTTTTAATGTACCATTTACAATTTTAACTCCAAATATTGCAGGATTTGTATTTCTAAAACAAAAATCTAGAACCTCTATCTTTACAAGTTGAGGGAGTTCTTTTAGTTTCTTTCTTTCTAATTCTTTTTGTTTATTTTCTCTCCATTTTTCAAAATCTTCAATTAATTTATATACAACAGCATTAGATAAAATCTTTATTCCCTTTGTTTCTTCAGCTGGAACTTCTTCTGCTAATTCTGAATTAAAACCTAAAATTATTCTATTTTCTTCAGGTAAGGATCCTGCAATGTAAATGTCTTTCTTTGAGATATTTCCAATTCCTGCCTTTACAACTCTAATTTGTTTTTGTCTCAACAGAACTAAAAGAGCTTCTAAGCTTCCTAAAGACTCTGCTTTTACGACGATACCGTCTTCATCTGTCTGGATTTCCTCAGATAAATCGCTTTTCATTTCAGATTTTATTCTGTTTATTTCTTCTTCTGATTTATCTTTCAATACTCTAAATGGCATACCTGGGAGAATTTCATCTTTTTCTATAATTTGAAGTTTGATTCCTGTTGCAGCATGAACTTTTTCTTGTGTTTTGAAACCTTTATTTAAAGGCAAGGCTTCTTGTATGTTTCTTATTTTTGTGACAATAACATTTTCAAATCCAGGGATTAAAATTTCATCTGTTTGAGACAATTCTCCATCGTATAAAATAGATTCTAAGTAATTTACTCCTTTTTCTTTTTTAACTTCTAAGATAACTCCTTTACCTTCGCCCTTTACTGCAATTTTTTCTTTCAAGAATTTTTGGCTTAACGCTGAAAGCATTGCTAAAATTTCAGAAATACCTTCTCCAGTTCTTGCGGAACAAGGAACTATTGCAACTGTTTTTTGAAAGTCGGTTATTTTATTATATAAATCTGCATTTATTCCATAATGATTCAAAGTCCCCATAATCGTCATTATTTTCTCGTCGAAGTTTTGCTTTACTACCATTCCTTGAGCATTTTCGCTATCTAAAAATAATCCTGATTCTGCTTTATGCCATCCAGATATATTATCTATTTTATTTAATGCAATTATGAATGGCGTTTTATTCAATCTTAAAATTTGAAGAACTTCTGAAGTTTGAGGCTTAATTCCTTCGTTGACATCAATAACTAATACTGCTAAGTCTGCTAATGAACCGCCTCTCTTTCTTAAATTTGTAAATGCTGCGTGCCCAGGAGTATCTATAAATAAAAATCCGGGAATTTCTAAAGGTATTTTGAATTTTTCTATAACAATCCCTGCTCTTTCAATAATTGTTTCTTTTGGCATCATTGTGAAAGAAATTTTCTGAGTAATTCCACCCGCTTCTGTTTCTTGGATAGAAGTTCCTCTAAGTTTATCTAGAATCGATGTTTTTCCATGATCTACGTGACCGCAAACCGTAACAATTGGTTGTCTTACTTCTGCCATAGTTCTCTGAGAAAAAGTATCTTTTAAAGGGTTTTGGTTTGATTCGAGTTCAAAAAACTATTGCTGCATTGTTTCGGAATCATTGTTTGATTCTGGCAATCCATATTTTGAGAGGTCGTCTCTTTTTTCTAGTCTTTCAATTCCTTGTGCTGCTCCTGTAAGGCCTTCGGAAAGAGGTTTTAGACAATATTTATATCCTAAAAACCCTCCTAAGACAATTGCTGCAGATGCGGCGACAACTTTCCCATAAAAAAAAGCTTTTCTTCTTGAAGCATATTTTACGTCTTCTCTTCTCCACATTTCGATAACTTCGCTGTGATCTGAAAGTACGGACTGTCCATCATTAACAACGTAAGGTTTCAGTTTCTTTAGCTCATTTATTCTCTTGTCTAAGGTTTTTCCGTTTCTTCTGCCTTCCCAGTCTGAACTATACATTAATGCTTGTGCAATTGCCCTTAGTTCTGGTTCAAATCTTACAACATAACCCTTATCCCCGCCTAGAAAATTTCTACGAGATACACCAGAACCATCAAAGTTATCTCTCGGATTAATTATATCCCAAGCTACCTGGCTGGGTGGAACTTCTCTTCTACCATTTTTTATTACATACTGTACCCATTCACTGTCTTGCGTGTCTTCTATCATCTTGCTTTTAGATTTTTAAATTATTAAAATAATAAGATTTGTGTTTCCTAAATCTGATTTTTTTACTATTTGTCTGTGCTCTAAATCGCCTATTAACCTAGACATCTTTACTTTATTTATTCCTGTTAGGGCCACCAGTTTATTTTGCTCTAGCGAATTATTATTTTGGACTAATAGTGAAACTACTTTTCTTTCATCTTCCGGAAGTATTTTAAGAACTCTTTCTAGTTGGACTTTGTTTATTTTCCATTGGAATAGAAAAGATAGAAATACTCCGGTTAATAAAGAAAATAAGGCAATAACATAGACGAATATAGGGAAAGAAGAGTCTGTGTTCTCAGCATAAATTCCGTTTGATATTGCAAATAATACTCCTAAGATAAATACTGATCCTAGGGCTAATACAATCTTTTTTGTTGAAATTTCCATTAATTTTCCTCGCAAGATATATCTTTTCTTAATTGCAGATATTCTTTTTTTGTAATTTCATTGCTAGCATATCTTCTATTTAAGATTTCTAGTGCTGTTTCTTTTTTTTGTGAACTTTTCACAATCCAGTATACAATAAAAAAGAAAACTACGAGTGTTAAAATCTCGAATACCCATCCGTATCCGTATAGTCCTGTTGTTTGTGCTA
>CAZCGJ010000025.1:0-11877 GCA_964498295.1 Candidatus Woesearchaeota archaeon
AGAACTAATTTTCGGTTTTTTCAGCCCTACGACATATGTCGGTAGGGTACACAATATTTCGTAATTACATAGCTTTATAATGCCTCATTTCTCTGATTATTCATGGGAGATTTTAGATCATTCGATAACGATAGAAGAGAAGGCGGCCGTTCTGGCGGTAGAAGCTTCGGTGGTGATAGAAGATCTGGTGGCGGTAGAAGTTTCGGCGGAAGCAGAGGCGGATACGGAAGAGATTCTGGAAGCAGAGACAGAAGAGAAATGCCAATGTGTGATGCAGTTTGTGCAAAATGTGGTAAAAATTGTAAAGTTCCATTTAAACCAACAGGCGATAAACCAGTTTATTGCAGTGATTGTTTCGGAAACCAAAGAGGCGAAAATAGACCGAGCGGTTTAGCTTCATCTGGTGCAGGAATTACACAAGAACAATTTACACAACTTAATAATAAGTTAGATCAGATTTTAGATATCTTAAATTCTTTAGAAATGATTGATGACGAAGAAGATGAAGACGCTGATGCTGAAGAAGTTGAAGAAACAGTAGAAGCAAAGTAATTCTTAGAAAATATAATTTTTATAGACTATAAAATATTGCTAAGGGACAACTTTCATTATAAAATATTCCGCTTGAAATGTAATCCAGTATGACAACTTCAGGTCTTTTATGACCTAATGCTTGGATGTCTGTAATTGTTACAGGGTATCCTCTTATTTGTTCGATTCTACTTGCCTTATCATTTATTCTTCTCAGTTCTGTTGAAACTTCTTGTTCTATTAAGGTTTCTTCTTCTTTCGTAATATTTTCTGGAATATCGACTAATCGGCAACTTATCTGCCTGAGCAGGTCTACCATATTTTATCTAAGAATTCAATTTATTTAATCTTTTCTATAGTTCTAATGTTTCATTTAAAGAAGGAATATAGCTTTCATATTTTTCTTTTGCTAATGTTTTGGATAATGCTTCTTGTTGTTCAATATCTCCGTGTACTATAAAAACTTTTTTTGGTTTGGGTGTGAAATTCTTTAACCACTTTAATAGTCCGACTTTGTCAGCATGGGCAGAGAATCCTTCGATTGATTCTACCTTTGCTTTAACTTCTACCTCTTTTCCTAAAAGGTGAACGTGTTTTTCTCCTCTTTGTATCCAATAACCTAGCGTTCCTTCAACTTGAAATCCTACAAATAAAATAGTATTTTTATCATCTTCAATATTATTTGCAATATGATGTTTGATTCTTCCTGCGGAACACATTCCGTTTCCTGCAATTATAATTGCAGGTTCTGTAACTCCATTAATTTCAATGGACTCTGCTCTTGTTCTTGTTAATGTTAATTCTGGAAAACCAAAAACATCATTTGTTTCTTTGAATCTTTCCTGAACATCTGCATTAAAATATCTCATAAATTTTCTGAAAACATCTGTGGAACGAATTGCCATCGGTGAATCTAGAAAAACGGGCATCTTAGGGATTGCTCCTTCTTCCATAAATTGTCCAATGTTGTAAAGTAATTCTTGCGTTCTTTCAACTGCAAATGAGGGTATAAACAATTTCCCTCCACGATTATATGTTTCTTTTATTACTCTAATTAATTCTCTTACTCTTTTATCTCGCGGATCGTGTAATCTGTCACCGTATGTAGATTCCATGAAAACATAATCTGCTTTTTGTATTGGTGCTGTATTTTTAACTAAAATTGAATTTTCCTGTCCTAAATCTCCTGAGAAAACAACTGTTTTTGTTTTGCCTTTTTCTGTTACACTTATTTGTGCAGATGCAGAACCTAAAATATGTCCTGCGTCGTAGAATTTCAAATAAATATTTTTTGTTACTCTAACATTTTCTTCATATTTTGCTGTAGAAAAAAGTTTCATTGCATCACTAACATCGGATAATGTGTAAATTGGTTTTCTTGGAGGGAGATTTTCTTTTGCTCTTTTTTTATTTTCTGTAATTGCATCTTCCATCGCAATGTTCGCAGAATCCATCATTATAACTTGCGCCAAAGCTTTTGTTGCATCTGTTGAATAAATTTTACCTCTGAAACCATTTTTAACAAGTAAGGGGATTCTGCCACAATGATCTAAATGTGCATGTGTTAAAACTAGTGCTTTATATTTTCTAGGGCTGAATCCAAATTTTTCGTAATTTAATCTTTCTAAATCTTTGCTACCTTGAAACATTCCACAATCAATAAGAATTTGATCTTCTTCAGTCGTTAAACTGTAATTCGAACCGGTAACCTCTTTTGCAGCACCTAAAACCTGTACTTTCATTTATTAAATTAAGATTTAGCCTTTTAATAATCTAACGATTTCGCTTCGATCCATAAAGGCGACTAAATCTTCCGTGCTTGCATTTCTAATTGCTTCTGCTTGCTCTGCTGTTTCCGGATGCCAGATAGTGTTATAGGGCGGGCAATTAGGGTCTTTTTCAATTGGATATGCATGGTGGCCTAAGCAAGGTACGTTTGTTAAGGCACATGTTCCGTTGTAAGTTCCTTCTCCTGTTTGAGTAATCTTTCTAATATATGGGCAAATTTCTAAATTTCCTGGGACTGAAAAAGCATAAGGGATTGCTTTTCTATGTTTTGTTAATTCATGAGTTTCGGGTAATTCATGAGTTTCAGGTTCTTTTCTTTCTCTTACTTCATATAATTTTTTTCTTTTACCTTTAGGGTGCTCTGGAGACTCAGTAATTGCAAAATAAATTTCTTTTTGTTCAGATTCTGGATGAGAAAGTTTTCCGTGTTTATGTCTAGGGTGAGCGTGTCTCGAGGTTTCTCTTTGGAGCTGTAATCCCATACTCTAGCTGAATATTTTCTCTTTTTAAGTATTTAGATAGAAAAAGAATATAAATGCCTTTATTATTTATTTATAATGGGTGAAAAAAAGAAAGTAGGTTTGGCTTTAAGCGGAGGTGGTGCAAGAGGGCTAGCTCATATTGGCGTATTAAAAGTTTTTGAGAAAAATAAAATTCCAATAGATTTTATTTCTGGAACTAGTATGGGTGCATTTGTAGGAGCTATTTATTCTGCTGAACCTAATATAAAAAAATTGGAAAAAGATTTTTTAGATAAGCCTTGGAAAACTTCATTTGATTATAATTTTCTTCCTAGTCAGGGTTTAATTAAAGGAGACAAAATTGAGAAATGGCTCGAGAAACAAATAAACGATATTGAGTTTAAGGATTTGAGAATTCCTTTGTTTGTGACTGCATATGATTTGAAAAGTAAACGGGAAGTAATATTTAGTAGAGGAAATGTTTCTGAGGCTGTTCGGGCTAGTATTTCTCTTCCAGGAATTTTTGTTCCGGTTGAAAATAAAGGAAGATTATTAGTGGATGGGGGCGTCGTAGATCCTATTCCTAGTGAGATTTTAACTAAGGCGGGAGCTGAGGTGGTTATTGCGGTTAATGTAAATGCTATAAAAGAAAAAGAACCTATTACTGGCGAGGCAGCAACTAAAAAAAGAAATGGAAAAAATGTTTCTAATATTTTAGATACTATTTCTAGTTCTATGCAAAGAGAGGGTGCTGTTTTGGCTGAGTATGATTTAATTAATAAAAAAATTGATTTAGTTATAAATGTTTATCTAGAAGATGTAGGTACATTAGAATTTGATAAGATAAAGAGAGCTATTCGTGCAGGTGAATTAGCTGCAAAGAGAAGTTTGGAAGAAATTAAAAAAATGATTGGACAAAATCTTTTTGAGTTTATTGTTGGTAAAAAAACTGTAGAGAATATTGAAAAAATTGTTGAACCCATTAAAGATTTAGGAGAGAGTACGGGGTTGAGTAATGTTGCAAGTTCTGTTACAGAAATTGGTAAGAAGATAGAAAAAGTTAAAAGGCGTAAGTAACTTATACTTGTATGATTAAGAGGTTATCTAAAAAGTATCTTAGTGAACTCGTCAATCTTAATGTTTCTGCTTTTGAACCTCTTGAAGGCATTCTTGGTAAAATGGATCGGAAAGGCATAAGGGAATATTTTGAAATTAGTTTTAGAAAAGGAAAAGTTTTTGGTTATTTTATTGATAAAAAGCTTGTTGGTTGCATTGGTTATGTATTGGGGCACGACGGTAAGTTTGTTGATATTGAACATGTGTTACTTAAGCCAGATTTTCATGGCAAGGGTATTGGAAAGGAGATGATAGTTTTTCTTGAAGACTTTGTAAGAAAAAATCATAAAAATGTAAAGGAATTTAGGTTAACTGTAAGGTGCAAAAATAGTCATGCGGTTGAGTTTTATGAGCATGGAGGATATTTTAGACATGCATATCTTATGAAAAAGAAAATCTAATTTCATCACAATAATCCTTTTAAAATACAAATAGCACCTATTTTTATGGAAATTACAAAGCTTCAAAAGAAAATCATTTTATCTACTTTTGGATTTATCTTAGGCGAAAGAGCAGTTCGTTATACTTTTTTGAAATATATACAAAACATTTATTGGAATGGAAATTATTTTGATTTGATTTCTATTCTTAATGAACTTTTTTTTGTAATAGGGATTGCTGTATTTGCGGCTTCCATCGTCGGTTTTCTAAGTTTAGTTCGTGAAATTTGGAGTGATAATAAAGATTTTATTGTTAGAGAACGATTTATTAAATTGTTAATCAATTCTTTATGGACTCTGTTCTTTTCTGTTATTTTGGCCATGATTGTCAAAATACTGATTTGGCCTTAATTATAAAATTTAAAATAAAAAATTAAAAAGTTTTATTATTATTTTTTCTTTTTAGTAGGTTTCTTTGCTACTGGTTTGCTTTTTCCTTTGAATAAAGCATACATTGGACATTTCTGTGTTGCTGCTGTTGCCAGAGCAATTACTGCCAATATTAACCACCAGGGTGTATATACCCAAGCAAGAACGATTGCTGCTAATCCTACTATAACTCTTATTGTTCTATCTGTTTTACCGACGTTTTTTTCCATTTTTACCTCCTTTCAATTTGATAAATATTTAAAATTGATTCGTATATTTCTAATTAGTACTACACTCTTTTTTTCTTTGAAGATTACTATCTTCTTTGTGGTTGACCAGAAGAAGAGGAAGATTGAGGGTTTTCTTGTCTCATTCTTGCTTTCATAGCTTTGTATTCTGCAAGCTTTCTGTCGTATTCTGGATCAACAAAATCATTTACTCTTGCCATGTCAAAGGATAAAATCTCTTGTTTAAAAACATATCTGAATTAGTAAACTATTTAAAACATAATTTCTATATTTTGTTATGGTTGGGGTGAAAAAAGAGCTTTTGTCTGTAAAGATGAAATTTGAGCATGGTAAAATGCTTAAACTTCTTGATGATTTTATAAAAGGTAAAAAGGGATCTTATGAAATTCTAAAAGATGTTCAAACTAGGCACGCTTCCGCTGAGGAACAAGCAATTATGATTTTTTATCAGAGTAAAAAGGATTTTAAGTTGCTTAGAACTATACTTGAACAACATGAGACTTTGAGAGGTTATTTATCTACGATGAATACGGATTCTTCTGCTGCAAAGAAATATGAAAAATTAATGAGAGAACATATTGCGCTTGAAGATAAGGAATTTTATCCTATGTTGGATAAGGATTTAAGTCCTATTGAGCAGAAAGAGATTTTTGAGAGTTTCTTGTATCTATTTGGACAAAAAATTAAAGCTATGTGATTAGTTAACTATAAAAACTACTATCTCTAATGTTTATTAGAGGGTGATGGTGGAGAGTTTTGAAAAGGAGAGTTTTAGTTTAAGGAGATTTCTAGTTGGAAGTATAAGTAAAAAATTAATTTTAGCTTTCGGTTTTTTCTTGGTGCTTTTAATTTTTATGATTTATTATATACTTAGTATAAATCAACAAATTTCCATAGATCAAACATATATTCGAGAAGTTAATTCTCCTTTAGAATTAATGGTGGAGCAAGTTAGTAGTTATGATGTAATGCTTACTAGTACAGTATATGCTTCTTTAATTCATGCAGAAGTGGAGGAGTGGGATCTATTTGATGAACATAAAATTACGTATGATTCTGTCGGAGTAAAATTAGATGACCTTCTTAAAATTGATGCTCCAAAATTGGTTAATAAAAGCCGGCGTAATTTACAAGAGAAACAAGAAGTTTATGATCTTCTTTTTGAATTAGATAGAATTAATCTCGCATTAGTTAATTTAGAGCGTGGTGCTTTCGATGCAATCGAAAAAGGTGATTTTGAAAAGGCGAGGAGTTTGGTTGCAGGAGAAGATTATCATAGCTATAAGTTACAGCTTGGTGATTTGTATTCTAAATGGCAGTTAGTTGAAGCTGAGATTGTAGAAAGATATAGGCAAAGAGTTTTAGTAAATTCTAATTACATTGAGAAGTATAGCTTGTTATTGGGTGTTATTTTTGTTTTGTTTGCAATTTTGATACCTTTTATGATATATCGATCTATTTCCCGTCCATTAAATAAATTATCTTTGTTGGTTGAAGAACTAGAAAGAGGAAATTTTAAAGCTAGAATAAATATAAAATCAAATGATGAAGTTGGTGCTTTAGGACTTGCTTTTAATAAAATGGCTGAGCAATTACAAGAAGCTCAAGAAGATTTAGAAAAAAAAGTTAGGGAGAGAACGCGAGAGTTATATTATACTCAGCTTGATTTAGAGAGAAGAACTCGTCAAGCAAATCAAGCAAAGGTTGCAACGCTTAATATTCTTGAAGATATAGAAGAATCAAAGGGAAAACTCGATGAAGCATTTCACCAATTAAAAGCTTTAGAGAAACTTAAAAATAATTTCTTATCATTTACTACTCATGAACTTAAGACTCCTTTAACTCCTATTTTAATACAGGCACAGATGTTGCAGGAAGGCGATTTTGGTAAGCTTACTTCTGAACAAAAAAAGAGTATAGACTTAATTGTTAGGAATATGAGAACACTTAATCAATTAATCGGAGATGTTCTAGATATTTCAGTAATACAATCTGCAAATTTGAAGATCTTCCCGATTAGGGCAAATATGGTCGATATTATTAGACAAATAGTTGCTAATGCGGAGCCTTTAGCTAGGCAAAAGAATATTAAGATAAGTATTAAACTTCCACAATTACATTCTGTTTTGGTAGATGTTAGAAGAATTGGTCAAGTTATAGCTAATTTATTAAATAATGCAATAAAATTTACTCCTGAAGGAGGTTTAATAACTATCGAAGCTCAAGAAAACTCAGAAGAGGTTCTTGTGAGGGTTATTGATACAGGTATTGGAATTCCAAAAGATAAACTAAATACTTTGTTTCAACCTTTCTCTCAAGTTGTTGCCTCGTATACGCTAAAACAAAAAGGAACTGGTTTAGGTTTAGCAATTTGTAAAGG
Organism: Candidatus Woesearchaeota archaeon; assembly: GCA_964498295.1. GTDB lineage: Archaea > Nanobdellota > Nanobdellia > Pacearchaeales > GW2011-AR1 > CABMGO01. The sequence goes on from CAZCGJ010000025.1 coordinate 7,334, forward strand.
AATAATAAATGCTCATAATGGAAAGATAGGTGTGCAAAGTGAGCCTGGCAAAGGTTCTATATTTTATTTTAGTTTACCTAGAAAATCGCATTTCGGAGGTAATAAGGGTTAAATCGTGCAATTTAAATATTTGAGATGCATAGTAATAAAATGAAAAATAAAGAGACTGAGGGAGCTAGATTAAAATTAGTCATTACTGCTAAAGAACTTGCTAAAGCGGCGGTAGAAAAAGAAAAGACAAGACTTAGATTAGTAGAGTTCGCTAAGCATCTTGCTGTAACTGCTAAGGAGAAGGAAGATGTGAGGCTCAAGTTGGTCATTACTGCTAAAGAACTTGCTAAAGTGGCGGTAGAAAAAGAGAAAATTAGGTTGGAGTTGGTAGTTACTGCTAAAGAACTTGCTAAAGCGGCGGTAGAAAAAGAAAAGACAAGACTTAGATTAGTAGAGTTCGCTAAGCATCTTGCTGTAACTGCTAAGGAGAAGGAAGATGTGAGGCTCAAGTTGGTCATTACTGCTAAAGAACTTGCTAAAGTGGCGGTAGAAAAAGAGAAAATTAGGTTGGAGTTGGTAGTTACTGCTAAAGAACTTGCTAAAGCGGCGGTAGAAAAAGAATTGGTAATAGGGGAATTAATAGAAAGTGAAGGGAAATTTAGGAGTATTTTTGATAGTACTAATGACTCTATTTTTATACATAATTTGGATGGAAAAGTTGTAGAAGTTAATGATACTGCTTGTAAAACTTTAGGTTATACGAAAAAAGAATTATTGCTGTTATCGCCTAATAAAATTGATTCTCCAAAATTTGCAAAAAATGTTCCTGCTAGAATTAAGGAAGTATTGCAAAAAGGTAGTTCTTTATTTGAAACAGTACATATCACAAAATCTGGAGAAGAAATTCCTATAGAAGTAAATGCAAGGCTTATTGAGTTTTTAGGAAATAGGGCAATTATTAGTATTTGTAGAAATATAACTGAACGTAAGAAAGCAGAGGAAAAAATAAAAGAAAATGAAGGGAAATTTAGAAGTATTTTTGAATTTAGCCCCATTGGCATGTACCTTTATGAATTGGACTCGAAAAATGATTTGATCTTTAAAGGGGCAAATCCGAGTGCAGATAAAATTATTGGTATAAACCATATTAATCTTATAGGTAAAACTATTGCGCAGGCATTTCCAGGTTTGAAAAATACTCCGATCCCTCGTGCATATTGTAATGTTGCTTTAACTGGAAAGTCTTGGCATGATTCTTCAGTGGAATATAGGGGGGAGGAGATTTCGGGAGCTTATGATGTTTTTGTTTTTAGAACGTCTCCTAGAAAAATAGTTGTTGCTTTTACAGATATAACTGAGCAAAAGAAAGCAGAAGACGAGTTAAAGGCGTATAAGGCTAATCTAGAGCAAGAAATTAAAAGAAGAACTGCAGAGTTAGAAAGGCAAAAAGTTTTCTTTAGTTCTATTTTAGAGAATGTTCCGGATATGGTTTTTGTAAAAGATGCAAAAGCTTTGAAGTTTGAGTTGTTTAACAGAGCTGGAGAAAAACTTTTAGGATATAATCGCGTAGATCTTTTAGGTAAATCTGATTATGATTTTTTCCCTAAAGCTCAGGCAGAATTTTTTATAAAGAAAGATCGTGCTGTTTTGAATAACGGCAAACTTTTAGATATTCCTGAAGAACCTATAAATACAAAAGCTGGAAAAAGATTTTTACATACTAAGAAGATACCTTTAACTACTAAAGATGGAGATAAATATCTTTTAGGTATTTCAGAAGATATCACTGATGAGAGAAGAACTAGAATAGAATATAAAAATGTCTTAGATACTATGTCTGATGGTTTCTGTATAATAGACTTAAATGGTAAAATTATAGATACAAATGAGTCTTATTGCAAGATGATTGGTTATTCTAGGGATGAATTGATTAAAATGAGAATCGATTCTGTGGAAGTTTCTCAATCTAAGAAGGATATAGAAGATCACATTAAAGAAATTGTTTTACTTGGTTCTGGCAAGTTCGAAACTACTCAGAGGTGCAAAAATGGCAATATTATCGATGTAGAAGCAAGTGTTACTTATTTAGAAAGTGGAAATAAACTTTTTGCCTTTATACATGATATTACTCAAAGAAAAAAGAATGAGAGAGAAATTATTGCTAGATCTCAGGATTTGGAAAAGTTTAACAAAATTGCAATCGGTAGAGAATTAAAAATGGTTGAGTTAAAGAAAAAGATTGCTAGATTGGAGGCGAAAAATTATGAAGATCAGGAATAAACTTCTGTTACTGATGTTTTCTTTAATTGGTTTAGTTTCATTAATATTTATTTTTCATGGTTATTTGGCTGAAAGGGAAGCTCTTTTGTCAGGTATAGATCAAAAATTGTATACTTCTGCAATTATGCTCGAATATATTCTTCCTAACGGATATCATGATGGTATAAATAATAATTCTTATAATTCTGAAAATTATTCTAATTTAATTGTATATAAAAATAGTCAGATTTGTGGGGAGTTGGGTTTACAATATCTGTGGAGTAATATAGTTTCTAATGGGGAAATAGTATTTACTTCCTCTTCTTCGCCTACAAAGAATATTTCAAATAAAGATTATGCTGAATTTTTTTCAGCCCATAGTGATCCAGATGCTTTTTACGATGCTTTTTCTACTATGCAAGTAACTTATAGCTCTTTTAAAAATGAATGGGGGAATGGCAGGATGGTTCTTATTCCTCGTGTTGATAATAATGGTCGAAAGTATGTTCTTGGTGCAAGTATGGGTACGAATGAAGTGAGATATATTTTACTTAAAACTTTTATAAGGGACTTCTTCTTTTTAGCATTTGCTTTGATTGTTGGTTTTCTAATAAGTATGATTATTTCTAAACATTTTACTTCTAGAATTATTACTCTTGCTGACTTTGCTAATAGATTTAAGAAGGGAGACGAGGTTGGCAAATTAAAAGTTTCTAATGGTGATGAAATTGGAGAGCTTGCTAATACTTTGAATATTGCTGTTGGCTCAGCTAAAGAAAATGAAAAGAAACTTGAAAGGCAAAAGAATGAACTTGATAAAAGAGTAAGAATTAGGACTGCAGAACTTGAAAAATTTAACCAGGCGGCAATTAACCGTGAGTTAAAAATGATAGAACTTAAGAAAAAAATTAAACAGCTGGAGGGTGAGAAAAAATAATTTTTTTCAAAAGGTTTAAATAATCCCTTTGTTTTGTTAATTAAAGATGGTGAAGAAGATTCTTATTGTTGATGATGAGAAAGATATAGCATCTTCTGTAAAGATGCTTGTTGAAGGCATGGGTTATAATTCTACGATTGCAAATGATGGCAAATCCGCTTTAGATATATTAAACAAGGAAAAATTTGATTTAGTTCTTTTAGATATACTAATGCCTCAAATGTCTGGTAGGGAAGTTTTGGAGAAAATAAGAGCGAGTTCTAAATTAAAAAATCAGAAAGTTGCATTTTTGTCGGTTATTCAGCTTAGTCCTGAAGGTAAAAGTTCTATTAAGAAATTAAAACCTATTGAGTATTTTCAGAAGCCAATAGTGGATATTGGTGAGTTCAAAGCAAAACTAAAGAGGTTAGTTTCATAATTTGCCAAATCAAATGAAAAATATACTAGATATATTTAAAAAAAATAAGAATGTGGTCTTTTTGTGTAGAGACAGTGAGCCTGTGGATTTTACTGTACACTTTTTGAAATCTCTTCCTGCAAAGACTAAGGTTTTATATGTTACTGTTAACAAATCTTATTCTGTTTTGGCTGATAAGTTTAAGAGTGAAGGTATTGATTTTTCAAAGTGGTTTTTTATTGATTGTATTTCTTCGAGTTTATTTATGACTGAGAAGCCTTCTTCTAATTGTTTGTATTTATCTTCTCCTTCCGCTCTTGTTGATCTTGCTATGGCTATTGATGATAAAATGGATAATACTAGTGTGATTATAATCGATAATATTTCAGGTCTTTTAGTTTATGATGGTAATGTTCCGGTTATGCAGTTCTTGAATAGTTTAATGTCTAAAGTAAGGAGAACAGAAGTTAAAGCAGCTTATTTATTATTTCATGATACAAATAAAGAGATTATGGAGGACTTGTCCTTGTTTGCTGATAGAGTTGAGATTGTTTAAGATGAAAAAGATACTAATTGTAGATGATGAAGAGGACATTACTAGTTCTGTAAAGATGCTTGTCGAAGGTACTGGCTATTCTGCGAAAGTTGCGTATAATGGCGTTGATGCTCTTAAGATGTTAAACAAAGAAAGCTTTGACTTGGTCTTATTGGATATAATGATGCCTCAAATGTCTGGTAGGGAAGTTTTGGAAAAGATAAGAGCAAACTCTAAATTGAAAAATCAAAAAGTTGCTTTTATGACTGCTGTTCAATTAGGATCTGAAGGCCTTTCTACTGTTAAAAGATTAAAAGTAGATGATTATTTTCAGAAACCTATTCTTGATCTGAATGATTTTAAGAGGAGATTGAAGAAACTTCTAGCATAAATGGCATCTGTTGATTTGAAGAAAGTTTTGAAAG
>CAZCGJ010000026.1:0-9628 GCA_964498295.1 Candidatus Woesearchaeota archaeon
ATTTTGCCTTTAGTAAGCTATTTTAGCTTACGACATATGTCTATGGGGAGCACAATCCTATATAATAATTAGATTTAAATAGTTAATAATCTGTATTTTTTGTATTGAGGTGCTAAGCAATTAGTTTTCTCAATATATAAATTGGAAAATTGAAAGGAGGTTAAAAAATGAATAGAACAAATAAAAAGGCGGTTTCTGCTGTTGTAGCAACTGTTTTGATTATTATGATTACTGTCGCTGCAGTAGGTATTATCTGGGCTGCAATTATTCCTATGGTTCGAGATAGCTTGAGCAAAGGAACAGTTTGTAATGATGCTATGAGTGATATTTCTATTGGTGTTGAAGGTTATACCTGTAAAGAAGCAGGAGGTAACATTTCTTTACAAATTAAGAAAGGCTCTAATGCTAAAGTACAATTAGTAGCTGTTAATGCTTTAGTATTTGAAGGCGGAAGTTCTACAAGTGTTAGAATCAATGCAACAAATACATATACAGGTACTACTGTTAACATTTCTGGAAATCTTCCAGGTAGTAATGTTGACCAAGTTATTATCTTAGCTAATAAGAACTATACAAATGCAACAAGCATTAAGATTGCTCCAGTTGTAACTGTTGGTAAGACTGAAGAAACTTGCGCAGCAACACAGGAAGTAGCTTTGAGTACTTGTAAGTAAGGAAACAAAATTTATTTTTTATTTTTTACCTTTTATTTTAAGGGATGACTAAACGAAAGAGATTATTTGAGAATGATTAAAAGGGGTTTGAGAAGTATTTTGAAAGAGAAAAAAGGTTCCGCAAGGGATCCTCGTCAAATATTTCTCGATAAACGAGGTCAGGTCTGGATTGAGACTGTTATTTACACATTGATTGGTTTGGCCGTTATTGGAATTTTACTTGCTGTTTCTAAACCTAAGATTGAACAGATGAAAGATAGGATTGTTATTGAACAAACTATAAAATCTTTGAATGAAGTCAGTACGCGTATTTATGATGTACAGATTGCCACAGGAAATAAAAGAATTCTTGATTTGAAAATATCTCGGGGTCTTTTTTATATAAATTCTTCAGAAGATAAAATTGGCTGGATTTTGGAGTCTAATTATAAGTATAGCCAGCTTGGAAGAGAAGTTAATTTAGGAAATATGATTATTAAAACAAAAGAAGGTTCTCCTTATATTGTTGAAATTTCAATGGATTATTCGCCCGTAAATTTAACTTACGATGGGAAAGAGGTTTATTCATCTTTTGAAGGTTCTCCTTCTGCTTACAAGATGTCTATTGAGAATTTAGGAAGGTATGGTAATTCTCCGACAAATGTTGATTTGGTTGTAGCTTAACGAAAATATTTAAAGAGCTCTTTTCTTATTGTTTCAGGTGATTAAATTGGAAGTACCTAAATTAGATTTTAATGTAAAAGTTCCCACACTTACTTATAAGCAAGATAAAACAACTGTTGATGTTAGATATCCTCTTATTTCTCCATATGCTAATGTCCATATTTATTGGGATGCAAGGATTGGCGAAATGGTTTATGAGTTAGAAGAACCTCTGTTAACTGATGATGATAAGAAAACACTAGATATTTTACATTCTTCTATCCAGGAAATGATTAACATTAATCTTGTAAAGGATGAAAAAATAACTATAGAAGAGTATTTGGATAAAATTGCTAAACTAGTTATTTCTGAAACACGGATTAATTTATCTGAAGAAGGGTATTATCGTATTTTTTATTATTTATATCGTAATTTTTATGGTTTGAATGAAATCGAAGCATTAATGCATGATTATTTTATTGAAGATGTGCAGTGTAATGGTGTAGGCCAACCTATTTATATTGTTCATAGAATTTTTAGAAATCTAAGGACTGCAGTGCAATTTGATACGGTTGAAGGTCTTGCTAGTTTTGTAGAAAAGTTAGCACAAAAATGTGGAAAATATATTTCATACGCTTCGCCTATTCTAGATGGTAGTTTGCCAGATGGTTCTAGAGTCAACGCGACGTATACGAAAGATATTACTTCTAGAGGCCCTACTTTTACTATTAGAAAGTTTACGAAAATTCCATTTACTCCATTAAATCTTATTGGATTTGGAACCTTGTCTCCCGAGATGATGGCTTTCTTGTGGATTATGATGCAGTATAAATTGAATGTTCTTATTGCAGGGGGAACTGGTTCGGGTAAAACTACTTTGTTAAATGGAATTGCTTTTTTTATTCCGCCGGAAGCAAGAGTTGTTTCGATTGAAGATACTCGTGAATTAAATCTTAGTAGAGAAAACTGGTTGCCTTCAGTTGTTAGAGCGGGAATTACTGCTGGCGGTGTTGGTGAAGTCGATATGTTTAGTTTGTTAAGAGCTTCTTTTAGACAGATCCCTGATTACGTTATTGTAGGTGAAGTTAGAGGTCAGGAAGCTGCAGTTCTATTTCAGGGTATGGCGTCTGGTCACGCGTCTATGGCTACTATCCACGCAGATTCTGTGCAAACGGTAATTAGAAGATTGGAAACTCCTCCTATTGAATTACCTCCTACTCTGGTTAATGAATTAGATGCGGTTGTTATTATGACTCACGCAGTCGTGGGTGGAAGAGAAACAAGAAAATTGCGTGAAATTGTAGAAGTTATTAACGTTACTGCCGATGGAACTGCTGAAACAAATACTCCTTTTATGTGGGACCCATCGCAAGACAAATTTTATTTTAAAACAGATAGTAGGGTTTTTGAAAAAATTCAAAAGAAGTTTGGTATTTCTGTTGAGGATTTGACAAAAGATTTTACTAAAAGAGTTAAGTTGATATCAGAATTATATGCTAGACAGTTTAATAATTTTGAGGAGTTACAGAAGTTGATAAATAATTTCTATAAGGATCCAGAATCTGTTTATGCTCAATTCGGGATTCAGTGAAACTTCTTATAAATAATAGCTATATTCTTTACTCTATTCTTCAGTAACCTTAATAAATATGGTTTTCATAAAGATTTTATGAGGGATTTAGAGGTAATAGAATATTTTTTTGAGTTAATGGAAGTTGCTGCTGGAAAGCTTGACAAAGCAGTAAACACTAATAATTTAGATGATGCTGAAAAGTTGAAAAAAGTTATTTTGGATATCTCTAACAATATTTCGGAGGAATTGGGATGAGTCTTGTTGATTTAAATTCAAATATTTTAGAGTCTAAGAAAATTATTGCTACTATTAAATCTCTTGGTCAGCAAATGAAGTTTACTTCTCCGAAAGATAGAGCTTTAATTATCTCAAATATTAATTCTTTGTTTAGTAGACTCGCTATGATTAATAGGGCGATTCCAGATATTGTTAAAAGTGTATCTGCAGTAAAGAAGCTAGAAGGTAGTCCTAGTTTAGTTGTCCCTAAGAAGGATACTGTTAATTTCAAATATACTTCTCTTAATTCAGGTAATGCCAGCGTTGTTGCTTTGAAAAGAGAAGATAAGCATAAATTTTTGAAAGAGTTAAGTTTATCAGAGGTTAGTTTAAAGAAAATTGCAGGTTCTGATTCTACTATCATTATTAGACCTAATGTTTATGCTGTAATTTCTAATAAAATTTTTGGAGGAATTGCAAATAGTGTAGCAAATAATTTTTCTGATTTAAAGAAGGACTTGCAGGATTCTAATTCTCGTTTTCTTTTGCCTACTTATCTTTCTATGGCTATGTTTACTACTCTTCTTTCTTTTATTGGAGGATTTATTTTGTTAGGTCTTCTTTTTGCTTTAAGTGTTCCTGCTTTAGCCTTTATTTGGGTTCCTTTCATTTTGCTATTTGTTGTTCCGGTCGCATTTTATCTTATTCCTTCTTCTAATAAATCTTCAATAGACAAAGAAATACAGAATGAACTTCCTTTTGCGGTAATTTATATGGCAGCTATTTCGGGTTCTAATATTGAACCAACAAAAATATTTAGAATTATTTCTGATTCTTCTGAGTATAAATATGTTGGATTGGAGATGAAAAAAATTATTGCACAGGTAGAAGTTTATGGTTATGATCTCGTTACTGCTTTGAAGAATGTTGCAAAACTAACTATTAATAGAAGATTTGCAGAACTTTTAAATGGTATGGCTACAAATATTTCTTCTGGTTCTTCTTTGAAAAATTTCCTTGAAAAAAAATCAGAAGGTTTGCTTTTAGATTATAAGCTAGAGAGAAATAGATATAATGAAGTTGCTGGAACATTTATGGATGTGTATATTAGCGTATTAATAACCGCACCTATTATTTTAGTGATGCTTATAGTAATTATGGATTTAACTAGTTTAAAATTAGGTAATTTATCTACGGATTCAATGCTTATCATTTCAATCGGGTTGGTTGGATTAGTCAATGTTATCTTTTTGATATTTTTACAAATTAAACAGCCGAAGGTATAAAATGGAATTAATGGACAAAAATAAGATTATTGCAGTAAGTGTGGGGGTAGTTTTAATTATTTTAGATTTTGTCTTTTTCTATAAGAGTAATCCTAATTTGATGTATTTCTTAGGTGTACTTCTTTTACTCGCTTCTTTACTTCCGTTTGTTATGAGTGTAAATCTTGCTTCCCAAAAACAAAAAGATAAAGAATCTAAATTTTTGGAATTTGCTCGTGATCTCGTAGAGAATGTTAGGTCTGGAACTCCCATTGGTAAAGCTATTATGAATTTGAGAACTAGAGATTATGGCACTTTGACTCCTCATGTACAGAAACTGATAAATCAATTGTCTTTAGGTATTCCTCTTTCCGATGGTCTTCTTAATTTCGCAAGAGATACAAAGAGTAAAGTTATTTCTAGGGCGATTGGACTTATTTCTGAAGCGGAAAGGTCTGGCGGTGAGATAGAGACTATTTTAATTTCAGTTACAAATTCTATAAGTCAGATTGAACAGTTGAAGAAAGAACAGAAATCTGCTGTTTATAGTTTGGTTGTTCAAGGTTATATTATCTTTTTCGTGTTTATCATAATTGTTTTGGTTTTACAATATTATATTATTCCTATGACTGGCGGAATTGGAGATGTTAACGATTTAAATAGCGAGATTACAGCATCTGAACCTAAGGATTTGAGCGGAGCCCTTCTTTCTTTACTATTTGTTCAGTCTGTTTTTGCAGGAATAGTTATTGGTAAAATTTCTGAAGGAAATGTTATGGATGGTATAAAGCATTCTTTTATTTTGGTTAGCATTACTCTAGTTATTAGTTTAGGCGCTAAAGTTTTATTGGGTTAACTTTATCCTTAGATTTAAAAAGATTAGTTACTTAGTTTGTTTATGTTCCTAAGAAAAAATAAAAAAGGATGGATAAGAATTACAGAAGCAGTTGTTGCAATTTTAATTATGGCCAGTGTCTTAATAGTTCTCTATACGAATGAAACTCCCAATGTTAGTTATTCAGATTATGTTTTTAACTTACAGACGAGAATTTTAATGGATGTTGCAGATAGGTCGGAATTGAGAAATGCCACTTTATACTCTACTGAAACTTATACGCATCCTAAACTGAAAGAGTATTTTGATAGTAGTATTCCTACTAATTTTAATTATACCGTTATTGTTTGTAATTTGTCTGCTGTAGTTTGTAATGCGGATTTGTCTAGTGTTGAGAAAGAAATTTTTGTAGAAGATAGAATTATTAGTAGTAATCTCGAGGTTTATGATCCTAAAATGTTGAGATTGTATATATGGGAGAAGCAATAAGAATAAAAGAGTTCTTTCTTTTTAAAAAAAAGAAATTTCTCTAAATCCCTTTAGGGATCACTCTGCGGAGAAGTCAAAAAGAAACATATTACTGCTTTTTATTCAAAAAGCTTATTAAACGCGGTTTCTATGTAATCTTATGCCATATGATATTGTTGTTGGGAGGGGTGAAGGTGATAAGAAACTTTTTGGGAAAAGAGGTTTAATTTTCTTAGGAAAGACTTATGTTACTATGGGCAATTATACTTCTCTTTCAAATCCTATTTATTTAGATGTTGCTCGAAGCCACGTAGTTTTGATTGCGGGTAAAAGAGGTTCTGGTAAATCTTATACTCTTGGCGGGATGGCAGAGGCAATTTCTACTTTGGACTATGAAGAGGCTCAAAATATTTCTTCTTTGATTTTTGATACGATGGGCATTTTCTGGACTATGAAATTTAAGAATCATAAAGATAAGGCTTTGCTTGATGAATGGGGATTAGAAGAAAGAAATATTCCTGCGAAGGTTTATGTTCCATTTGGCTATTTTAATGAATTTCACGATAAGGGAATTCCTGTCGATGCGGAGTTTGCAATGAAAATTTCCGATTTGACAGCTGATGATTGGGTTTCTCTTTTTCAGATGAAGTTTACAGATGCTGAGGCTGTTTTAATAGAAAGTGTTGTTTTTGAATTGAAAAAAACAGGTAGTTATGGTTTTAATGAAATTAGAAAATTAATTTCTAAAGCTGAGAATGTTTCACAAGATGTTAAAAATGCTACTTCTGCATTGTTTGATGCAGCTGAGAGTTGGAAAGTTTTTGATGAAAAAGCCGGAACTGCAATAAAAGATTTAGTAAAGGGCGGACAGACAACTGTTATTGATTTGTCGATGTATTCTTCTTCTGGAAGTTTTAATGTCAGGGCTTTGATTATTGGTTTAGTTTCTAAAAGATTGTTTAATGAAAGAATGAGTGAAAGAAGAAATGAAGAAATTCAAGCTGTTCAGAGAAGTTATAATACTTTATCTTTTACTTTGAAAAGAGAAATGCCTCTTGTTTGGATTTTTATCGATGAAGCTCATGAGTTTTTGCCGAAAGAAGATAGGACTCCTGCTACTGAAGCGCTTATTCAATTATTAAGAGAAGGTAGACAACCAGGAATTTCTTTGGTTTTAGCTACACAACAGCCTGGAAAGATTCATACTGACGCAATGACTCAGTCAGATGTTGTTATTTCTCACAGAGTTACTGCTGAACAAGATATTAATTCTTTAAATCAAATTATGCAGACTTATTTGTATGAAGGTATTAAGGAGAAGATGAATAGTCTTCCTCATTTGAAAGGTTCTGCTATTTTATTAGACGATAATTCTGAAAGAATTTATCCGATAAGAGTTAGGCCGAGATTTACATGGCATGGTGGAGAAGCACCAACCGCCGTACGTGCAGAGAAGCTAGAATAGTTTTGCGGTTGGTCCATTCAACCCTTGATTATTCAGCTGTGGCTGATAATTATTTTTGTCAAACTTTGAAAGCACCGACAGCAGTAAGAGCTGAGAAATTAGATTAGTATTATAGTATTATATAATACTATAAAGAAAGATTTAAATACTACTAAAGGCTCTTTTTTTAGTTATGACTCGTAAGACTACTAGTTTAAAAATTGAGGAAAACGTTTGGAAAGATGTTAAAATCCATTGTATCCAGATTGACAAGGACATTTCTGACTATTTAGAACAATTAATTAAATTAGATTTGAAGAAGAAAAAATGAAAGAGGTGATTAAATTAATTTTAGGAATTTTAGTATTAATCAGCTTTATGAGTTTCGGAAGTGCAGATCTTTGTGTCGGTGGCGCTACCGATCCTAATTGTTGGTCTTCTGAAGCTTCTAATTTAGCTTGGGACACAACAAATTTTGTTAATACTGCGGTTACTGGAACAACAGATACATATGATGGTAAAGCCAATACTGCTATTTTATATGGTCTCGGTACTGCTTATGAAGCGGGTTATTATTGTTATACCCTTGAAGAAGATGGCGTCTCTCAAGGTACCTGGTATCTACCATCTTATGCTGAATTATGGGCTGGTTATAATGCTCCCGCTATGTCAGGAGGTTTCCCAAGTGACGGGTACTGGTCTTCTAATGAGGTCTCGGACCTTCCAGAGGACCTCGCCTGGTTCCTGTACACCAACTTCCGCAATATGGACTACAACTTTAAGAACATTCAGGTCTCCGTCCGGTGTCTCCGTGATATCGATCCGGTTTGTCCGGGCGGAATGCTTGGGGAAGGAAACTCAAGTGATCCTTGTCAGATAACAAATTGGACACAACTTAATTCAATAAGGGGCGACTATTTGGCTGCTGGGAAATATTATAAGTTGATGAATAATTTATCTTCTACTGATTCTGATTATGATGGAATTGGAAATAATTGGGTTCCTATTGGAGATTGTGGGGGAGATTGGTGTACTGGTTATAATCCAGACACTCCATTTGCAGGAAATTTTAATGGTAATGGACATACTATACAAGGATTAACCTCCTCTGATCCTTATGCTTCAGCCATGTTTGGATATTTATCTGGAACTGTTACAAACATGGGTTTGGTAGATGTAAATATTACAGCATCAGATGATTTATCCGCAGCATTCGCAGCGTGGTTTAGTGGTGGAGAAATCAGCAATTCTTATTCTACAGGTAATATCTCAGGTATCAAAGCAGGAGGTATTGTATCAATGCAGACTGGTGGTTTGATTACAAACACTTATTCTTCTGCCATATTGTCTGGTTCAGGCGGAGGAATAGTTGGTGCGCAATACAACTTCAACAATAGTTCAATCTCAAATTCATATTTCTCAGGCTATGATAGTTCTAATGGCGGTCAAGTTGGAGGTCTTGTTGGAATTTATGGTGATGGCTCCATTGTTAATTCATTCTGGGATAAGAGTGTTTCTGGTATAAACAACATGTGTTGGACTGAAAACAACATTAATGGAAATTGTGATAATTCAAAAGGAAAAACAACTGCCCAGATGAGAAGTATTTACAATTTTAATTCATTTAGTGGAGCTAACTGGGATATACAAGGAGGAGCTTCGGATTTGAATGGAAGATATCCTTACTTATCCCTGAGTGGAAGTTCACCCACTTGGCTAATTCCCGCAACAAATGATGGAAAGTTATATGACTGTGGAACAATAACTGAATCGGGAGTTTATACTTTACAGAATGATGTTTCTTCTGATGGGACTTGCTTTACTATAACTGCTAATGATGTTGTGTTGGATGGAAATTCAAATTCTTTAAACTATAATTCAGCAAATTCTGGAGGTTATGGAATTTATTTGACCGGCGCAAGAAATAATATAACTATTAAAAATTTTCCTGATGTAGAAGATAATGGTGCAGGAGGTGCTTCAGATACTTTCGCTATTTATGCTGATGGTGCTTTAAGTAATTCTTCCATACAATCTAACGTATTCTCTATAAGTATTGCTTCTGCGATTGTTTTTTCAGGAGGTTCTGAAAATAATAATATTTCAGCAAATGAAATTTACGCAGGAGTAACTGGTTGTAGTGATACAACTTATTCTTGTTCTGGAATTGTTTATGCTTCTACATCTACGAATGATACGATTGAGGGCAACACAATCACTTCTGCTAACGGCTTCGGCATCGGTTTCTACTCCTCCTCCTCTGGAAATACTATCTCTAACAACACAATCACTGCTAACTACGACTGCATCTCTTTATCCTCCTCCTCCTCTGGAAATACTATCTCTAATAATACAATCACTTCTGCTAACGGCTTCGGCATCTCTTTATCCTCCTCCTCCGGAAATACTATCTCTAACAACACAATCACTGCTAACTACGACTGCATCTATTTCTACTCCTCCTCCTCTGGAAATACTATCTCTAATAATACAATCACTTCTGCTAACGGC
>CAZCGJ010000026.1:9728-11536 GCA_964498295.1 Candidatus Woesearchaeota archaeon
TTCGGCATCGGTTTCTACTCCTCCTCTTCTTTAGATACCATCTCTAACAACACAATAGAATCGCAGACTTATTCAGGAATTGTATTTAGCGGTGCTTCTTCAAACAATGTAATCAATGGTTCTAATATAATTAATGCAGGAACAGGAACTTGTGATGATACAACTTATTCTTGTTCTGGAATTGTTTATGCTTCTACATCTACGAATGATACTATTAAGGGGAATATAATAAATGCTTATGGTAATGGCATTAGCTACTATTCCCCCTCCATCAATAACACTCTAACAGACAATATAATTAATGCAGATTCTTATATTGGTATTTCCTACGGAGTCTCCTCTTCTTATGATTCTTTAACAGGTAATCATATAACTTCAAATAGTAATGCTGGTATTTCTTATTCTTCTTGCTCCAATAGTATATTAACACATAATGAAATAATTTCAGATACGGATGTTGGTATTTATTACTGGTGGCCCGCATCTTATAATACCTTAACAGGAAATACTATTACTTCTTCTAATAATGGTATTTCATACATGCAAGAAGAGTCGACATACAATATACTAACAAATAATAGTATAACATCCTCTACTGGTTCAGGGATTGTATTTACTGGAACTTCTTCAAATAATAATTTAAGTTCTAATACAATTAATTCAGGAACTCTCGGTTGTAATGACGGAGATTATTATTGTTCGGGAATTGCTTATGGTTCTACTTCTACTAATGATACTATTGGTGGGAATACGATAAATACTTATAACATGCTTGGCTATGGTATCTCTTTCTGGTATCCTTCTTTCTATAATATTATCTCCAATAATAATATCACTGCCCATTATGGTATCTATTTGGAATCTTCCCTATTGGATATCATCTCGCATAATACAATCACTGCTGTTCATGCAAGTATCTATATCTTCTCCTCTTCCAATACGACCATCTCCAATAATAATATTACATCTACTTATATTGGCGTCTATTCAGAATCCTCCTCCTCTTCAGATATTATCTCTAATAACAGTATAGTATCACAGGTTTATTATGGTCTTTCATTTGAGGGTGTTTCTTCAGATAATATACTTAGTAATAATAATATTGCCTCTGGGACACAGGGTTGTAACGATGGAGACTATTCTTGTTCTGGAATTGTTTATGTCTCTACCTCTACAAATGATACAATTGATGGGAATACAATAAATACTCCCAATGTTGATGGAAAAGATTTATGGATTTCTGGAAATGGTGCTGCAAATAATTTAAGTATTTCTAATCAAGTTATTGCAGATTATAGTATTATTTCCTTGAGTAATATCACTTTTATTAATTCTACTTATGGTTCTATAAAATTATTTAATATGAATGGAATTGGAACAAATCTTATAGGAAATTCTACTTCAGATATACAGATAGGAAATAATACAGCTTATGTTAATTCTTTACAAGAGGGATTAAATAAATCTGCTAATGTTACTTTCTATAACTTGCCAACAAGATATAACCCCTATATTATTGGAAGAAATGAAACCGCTAACGGAACTTGTGTAAATTGCCATGTTTTTAGTTCATCTTATCCAAACACAGTATTCAACGTAACTTCCTGGACACCATATAATAATTATTCGATAAGAGATAGAATTGCATTTTTGAATTTAACTTATTCCCCAAATACTACTGATGGAATTGATCCTGGAATTAACGTAACTGTAAATTTGACTGTTCCTGAATCTCCTGATTTTAGCATATCTGATGTTTTATTGCAATTATTTAATGGAACTGATTGGGTGAATTATTCTTCTAGCGA
>CAZCGJ010000027.1:0-10971 GCA_964498295.1 Candidatus Woesearchaeota archaeon
CAAGATATAATTCTAATATTAAATATATGGTTCATAATAATCAGGTTTTTGCTTTGACTATTGCAGAGCCTTCGCCGGTTACAGAAAAGGGCTATAAGGATAAGACAAATCCTTTGGGTGTTAAGCTACAACCAGTTAATCCTATAAAATTAATGCTTGGTGCAGGGGCGAGTTTTGTAGCTAGAGTTTTTGCAGATCCTGTTCAGGTTCAAAATGTTTTAGAAGAAGCTCAGAAGCATAAAGGATTCTGTTTTATAGAAGTTATACAGCCATGTGTTATTTTCCATAATGATGCAGGATATAAAGAGAAGACATATAACTTGCAAGAGAAAGGGCATGATAAAACTAATTTTGAAGCAGCATTAAAGAAATCCGAAGAGTTTGATTATAATTCTATTAAGTCAGACACAAAGATTCCATTGGGGATTTTTTATCAGGCTAAGAAAGATGTTTTTGAGGAAATGATTTAAGATTTTTCTTCGTAATTTTTTCTTAACAGATCATAAAATTTCTTCATTTCGTTTTGGCCGGCTACTTTTAAAACATCTAGTTCCGGAGCAAAAATTTCTGTGTATCTGTCTCTTCTTCTTATTAATCTAGTTTTTCCGTCTTTATTTATCATAATAATTGGCGGTCTTCTTAGGTTGTTGAAGTTGGAACTTAATACGTTGCTGTATGAACCGCAGTCCATAACAACTAGTATGTCTCCCTTATTTAACTCTGGCATTTTTTGGCATGTGGCTATTAAATCTAAACAATCACAAGTACATCCGGCAATATCATACTTTTTTGTAGATTTGGTTCTCATTTTATTTCCTGGTAGGATTTCATAGTCACAATGAGAGATTAAAATGTCTGGAAACATAGAGTAGCAAGATCCGTCTGTAATTACTATTTCTTTATTTCCTAGATTTTTTTTACTAATGACTTTTACTATTCCAATTCCAGAGTTTGCTACTAATGATTTTCCTGGTTCAAAGATTAGAGTTGGAAGCGGAATTTCTTTTTTTACACATAATTGTTTTAAGAATGGAACAAAAACCTCTCCTAAGTCCTTTGGTGTAAAATATTTTCCAGGACAATAAATTTTAGGAGCTACTGTTGGAAAACCGCCACCAAAATCTAACATTTCTATAGTGATGTCTTGTTTTTTTGCATAGGCTGCTAAATCCGTTATCTTCTTTGCAGCCAATAAATATCCTTTAAAATGATAGGCATATGAACCATGATAATGAAATCCTTTTAGTTGGATAAGTGGATGTTTGCTAATTTTGAGAATTGCTTTTTTTACATAACTATAAGGGATTCCATATTGCTGTTTTTTAGTTGTGAATTTTCCTTCATGAATCATAGGGTTTACTCTAATCATAATTGGGATAACTTTATTCATTTTTTTCCCAGCTTCTATTACAGTATCGAGTTCTTCTAGCGAGTCAATTGTTATTGCGTTAACACCTATTGAGACAGCAAACATAATATCTTTTTTCGTTTTGTATAAATTAGTAAAGGTTATTTGTTTTGGCGTAAAATCTGCTAATAATCCTAAAATTATTTCGCCTACGCTACTCGCATCAAAGTCTAATCCTTCTTCTCTCATTATTCTCAATACTTCTAGATTTGAATTGCATTTACAAGCATATTGTGGTTTGAAGAATGGGTAGTCAAAACTTTCTTTGAAAATTCTACATTTCTCCCGTATTTCTTCTTCAACTAATAGATAAACGGGCGACCCATATTTCTTGGTAATCTCATTTACATTAACTCCTTCAATTAAAAGATTGCCCTTGTTGTCTTGACTAATGAAATGTTTCCAACGCTGTCTTAAGTATTTTCTAGAAATATTTTTTCTGTCACTTTTCTTTTTAGGTTCTAAATTTGGAACGACTCCTCTATCTAGCGTACTCATAATATCTATTTTCTTTTCTATCATTTTACAGCAATTTCATATTTGTTCTATTTAAATATTTATTAAGTTATTGTTTTAAGCACAATTAAAAAGGTTGAATGTGTATTTATTTTATGAGAAATTCAGTTATTATAATTCGAGGCCCGTTGGGTGTTGGAAAGACTACTATTGCAAAAAAATTATCTGAAAGAATGGAAGCTAAGTTATACTCTATTGATGATTTGTTGAAAGAGGCAGGTCTTGATAGGGTAGATCCTAAAATTGGGTGTATTCCTTTAGCAAATTTTTTAGCTGTTCAGGAAGATATTATTCCAGATATAAAAAAGCATCTTAGAAAACATAGTGTCATAATTGACGGAAATTTTTATCATAAAGAGCAGATTGATTTTTTCTTCAAAGTTCTACAGGAGAATCCTTTAGTTGTAACACTTAAGGCCGATTTAGAAACTTGTATTGAAAGAGATAGGAAACGAACTCATACGCATGGAGCCGGAGCTGCAACAGCGGTTTATAATTTGGTTTCTAAATTTGATGATGGTTTAGTTTTAGATATTGAAGGTAAACCTAGAGACTTTATTGTAGAAACAATTCAAAAATGGTTTAGAAAGAATAATTAAAAGAATTTATAAACTTCTAGAAACTTTATATTTTGGAGGTTAAAATGGCTAGTGTTAAAGTAGATAAAAAGTTGTGTATAGGTTGTGGTGCTTGTGCTTCTCTTTGTCCGACTGTTTTCGAGATGAAAGGTGGAAAGTCTGTAGTTAAGAAGGCAAAGGTTTCTGGAGAAGAAGAATCCTGCTCTAAAGAAGCAGAATCTGGGTGTCCTGTTGCTGCAATAAGTGTGAAGTAAAGAGTTCCTTCTTTTTAGAAAAAAGAAGCTTCTCTAAACCAAGAAAAATAGTTTTGTCAATTTCTAAGAAATTGTTTTATGTTTATCGCAAATTAAATTTTCGGTTCCGCCCAACAAGTTTGGCACCTGAACACAAAATTTAATTTGCTTTCAAACTAAATTTAATTTAAAAATTTAAAATATTTATTTTCTAAAATTTATTCCTTCGGCTTTTTTTGTCCAGCCTTTGTTGTTCTCTTTTATAGAAGCTCTTTTTGCAAATTTCATATAGGCTTTAATTCTTTTATTTCTTTTTGATAAAGATTTTTCTTCCTTTACAAATGGGCCACCCAGACATCCACCTTCACAGAAATTTATATCTAAAAATCTAATTTTCTTGTCAGGATTCTTCGTATAATTGTCTAGGTATTTTTTGACTTTATCTACTCCGTCAATTATTTTTACTTCGCTTTTTTTAAGAACTCCTTTTAGATGAGCTGTTTTGCTTAGTCCTCCGGCAACAGGGTATATTTTTGTGTAATCGTTGTACAAACAATCAAACCTTTCTACTTTTCCGTTAGGTTCTTTCTTCACTGATATTTTATTTTTTGTAAATAATTGTTTTAATTGTTGATAGTCTATAACATAGTCTATATATTTTGAAGTTTCAGCTTCTTGTTTTTTGAAGCTGCAAGGAGAGATAAATATTCTCGTGTATTTTGGAAAATTCTTTTTGCATATTTTTGCTGTTGCAATCATTGGGCTGTCTACTTTTACTAAGTTATTCTTAAATTGAGGATAGTTTGCTTCAATAAAATATGTTATTCCCGGACAGGCTGTAGATATAAACATTTTATTTTCTTTTAGAATTTCATGATAGTTTCTATTAACCATTTTTGCGCCAAATGTTAATTCTGTAACTTTTTTGAAGCCGAGTTTTTTTAATGCGACAATAATTTCAGGGTAGTCAAATTCTGCTATAAAACTGGGAGCTAACAAAGCTATACATGGCTCTTTTCCTATCACCTTTTCTATTTTCTGAATGTCGTTTTTCATTTTGTATATTTGTAAAATATAATTGTGAATATTGCACTTAATGATGCTAAATAATAATACATCATGCTACTATTTAAATCCCATATATAACCTGCAATTATTCCGCCAATTACTGTTGCGATTCCTATAGAGAAATAGTAAAGTCCCATGGCTGTTCCTTTTTCTTTTCCAGACAGGTCAGCAATTAGAGATCTTTGTACTGGTTCTGTCATTGCAATAACTACTCCATATAAACTGAATAAAATAGTTATAAAAATTAAACTATTTACAAAAGAAAAACAGATACAAATTAGTGAAAATAAAATGTATCCTATAATAATTATTTTTCTTTTACCTAATGCGTCGGAATATTTTCCAATTCTCTTTGCAAAGATTGCAATCATAAGATTAAACAAGATATATACTAAAAGAGGTGTTGTTGCACTTCCAGTTATCTCCTTTACTTTTAATAAAAAGAACATATAGAGTCCAAAGTTTGCGAGTGCGAAAAGACCTAAGATAATTACCATTCCTTTGAGATTAGACTCTAATTTATTTATGCTCTGGAATAAAGTGGTCTTTATTTTTTCTGTTTTTCTGTCTTTTACCATAAACAATGGAATAATTGAAAACATAGAAATTCCTGCAGCAATTAATGTTATTGTTCTGAAGTCTAGGTTCCATAACCAGAATAATATTAAGACGAATATTGTTCCTAGAACTCCTCCGAGTTTATCAAACATTTCATGAATTCCAAAGTTGTTTCCATTTTTTCCTTTTATTCTGGCAATTATTGCATCTCGTGGGGCGTCTCTAATTTTTCCAACTCTTTCAAGAGAAACAAAACTGATAATTTGTGTTGATGTTTGTGCAACGCCTATAAATAATTTTAAAATTGCAGACATGATATAACCGAAGAAAACGATTCCAATTCTGCTTCCTCTTCTGTCTGAAAGCCATCCTCCGACTAATTTTAACAAGCTTGAGATTCCTTCTCTTAATCCGCTGATTAAACCCGTTGCTAGGCCTCCGCCGCCCAAAGATTGTATAAAGAAAGGTAAAATAGGGGTAATCATTTCACTACCCATATCGTTGAGTAAGCTAGATGCTCCTAGTAGATAGACATTCTTTTTTTCCCTCTTTGACATATTTTTATTATGAGGGGGTTGTTTTTAAGGATTTGGAATTATTTTCTCATTAGATTAGATAACAGGGAGGATAAAACAGATAGGCCTAATGTTATTGTCCAGAGAATTAGTGCTGGTTTTAGGTCTGTTTCGACCGCGTTTGATTTGTCTAGAAACCATGTAATCAAAATGTTTGAAAGAGCACATAGTTTTACAGTCCAGCTTGCCCAATGGCTAATTCTCGGAGTGTTTGGATTTCTCAGTGTTTCTTTAATCAGCCCGATGTTTATCAATAAAATAATAATGCTTCCTATTGCTAGGAGTGCATTGATTTCCATTATAATGAATACTATTAAAATAAGAAACGGGCTGTTGCCTATAGACATTGATTCTGCTATGCTTGTATAATCTAGAGGTATTAACTGAAAACCTTTTATCAATGCGCCAATCATAACAGGGATAGTCATAAATGTAAATATTATTTCTTGAATTAATATTGCATGATACTTTTCCATAGAGGGTCTTGGATATTGCTATTTTTAATGGTTTTGAAGAATCGTAAAAGAAACGCCGACACTGCTCACAAAAAGCTCTTTTCGATGTTTAATTTAGAAATTTATTTTGAAAAGCCTTTTTGTTCGGAAATCGAACGTTCGATTCTCTTGCAGAAGAAACGCCGACACGGGGAATCGAACCCCGGGGCCCAGTAAAGGGCTCGGATTAGCAATCCGATGCAATACCACTATGCGATGTCGGCTTATTAGCTTCATATCGAATTTGGAGTAGAAGTATATCTATCCTTATGCGATGTCGGCTTCTGATATTTCGATAGTTTAAACGTTTAAAAAGCTTTGTTGAGTGAAGATTATATGTCTTCCCTTAATAATCTTCGGAAAGAGATGAAAGAACTGTCTAATCCGGAAAAGGCTAAAATTCTTCAGGGGTTTTTTAAGACGGGTAAAGGGCAATATGGTGAAGGTGATGTTTTTTTAGGGTTGGTTGTACCCGAACAGAGAAAACTTGTAAAAAGGTATTGGGATTCTATTGGGCCTCAAGATCTTCAAATATTGTTGAATAGTCGGATTCATGAAGAACGGTTGATTGCTCTTTTGATTCTTGTGAAGAAATATGAAGCTAATGAAATTGCTCGGCAGTTGGTTTTTGACTTTTATTTGGAAAATACTATGAATATTAATAACTGGGATTTGGTTGATTTGAGTGCGCCGAACATTGTTGGGAAGTTTTTACTTGATAAGAAAAGGGATGTTCTGTATGATTTAGTTAAATCTAACAATCTTTGGGAGAAAAGGATTTCAATAATTTCTACTTTTAGTTTCATTAGAAATAAGCAGTTTGAAGATACTTTGAAAATATCTGAAATTCTCTTGAATGATAAACACGACTTAATTCATAAGGCAGTTGGATGGATGTTGAGAGAGGTTGGAAAAAGAGACGAGAAGGTTTTGGAAGATTTTTTGAAGAAACACTATAGGGCTATGCCTAGAACAATGTTGAGATATGCAATTGAGAAATTTCCGGAAGAAAAGCGGAAGAAGTATTTGGCTAAATAGTTTTATAAATAGACTTTTTATTTCTTAATAATGGAAAATGAAGAATTGAAGGAAGGAGAATGTCCAGAGAATGAAAAACATTTGATGGAAAGTTGTGAGACTGGAAAAGATTGTTCTACTTGCAAAGGAAATTGCTGTAGGTATGTAGTTATTGAAATTGATAAGCCCGAAACTTTGGAAGATTTTGAATTTATCAAGTGGTATGTTTGTCATAAGAATGTTAATGTTTTTGTAGAAGAGGATGGTGCATGGAATATAGAATTTTTGACTCCTTGCGAGCATTTGGGTGAAGATAACTTATGTAAAATTTATGAAAAAAGACCTCAAATATGTCGTGATTTTACAGTAGATGAATGTCCTCATCATAATGTGTATAATGAATTACATAGTTTTCATTCATTAGAACAAGTAGAAGATTATATTGAAAATGTTTGGAAACCAGCTCAGAAAAAGGATTAATTAAACTTTAATTTTTCCACTTTGCCAGTCTTTAAGAATTTCTCTAGCGGAACGGTCTTCGTCAACTACGCCGCCTCTTTTCAAAAGGTTTCTTTTTCTTCCAACTTCTTCAATTAATAAATCTCCATCGCCATGAACGTCTACTCCGTAATATTTTTCGATAACTGGGCCGTATTCGTTCATAATTGTTTGAATTACTACATCTGGTCTTTTTACTTTGTTTGCGTCTCTCGCACTTATTTTTGCGTGCTGACTAATCATTTCTTGTTTCTGATGAGAATAATCTTTTGCAGGAATAACTCCTGGAGTATCTAAAATCAAAATATCTGATGTTAGTCTAATTTTTTGCATTGATTTTGTGAAGCCTGCTTCTGCACCGACTTTAGCTGCAGAGCCACCAGTTAAGAAATTAATTAGTGAAGACTTTCCTGTATTTGGATAACCAACAATTCCTACTTGAACTCTTCTCATTTCTTCATGAGGTAGTTCGACTCTTTTAGCTTCGATTTTTAATTTTGTTCTAAGTTCTCTTGCACCTTTTCTTGTTGTACATGAGATTAATACATAGGGATACAAACCGAGCTCTTTCATTTCTTTTTTCTTTGCTGCTAAGTCTACTAAATCACATTTGTTTAAAACATAGAATAGTTTTTTACCTTGTTTTTTTACAGCTTCTTCTAAGTCTATATTTCTTGTATCTTCAATGAATCTTGAGTCTAAAACTTCAAGGATAATGTCTGAGACTTTTAAGATTTCTGCGACTATGTCTGGGTATTTCTTTCTTTGCTTCTCCATATTTTCAATATGGCCTGTTCTCTTGGAAGAGAATGAATATCGTACTCTCATGGTTTGACTAAGAAACTCGGATATATAAGGCTTTTCGCAAGCTTTAAATATGGGTTTTTATTTGGACATGAAAGAGTTCTGTGATAAATTAATATGGCTGAAAAACAAACGAATAATGCAAGTGTTGGAGAGCAAAAGGCTCTTGAAACAAGAGTTATTCATGTTCCTAAATTGGCTGTTTCTTTCAAAGTTATGGATGTGAAGATTGAACTTCCAAATGGAAGGGACGAATATAGTATGGTCTTAGGTTCAGGAAGCCGTACTATTAGTTTCGCTAGACGATTACTTCATCGCGATGAGTTGGGTGGTTCAACTTCTACTTATTATAGTGATGGGGTGGTAAGTAATTGGGATTGGACAAAGGATCGGAGAGGTTCTGACGGAGTACTTTACTAATGGCAGTTTGTGCTTATACTAAGGCTTATGGCAATGTTGCAATAGGTGTTGTTGGAAGAACTTTAGCTCGGGCTGTTTTTTCTGGTTTTAGCTCTCCAAAAACTAGGCATGTTTTTAACGAAGGAAAGCGAACTCTTGAAGAAATGGAAGGATTTGGAAATCATTTACAGATGGATGAAAGGAATCTTTTTTGGAGAGCAGCAGTTAACTATTTAGGGAAGAAAATAGAGACTTCCGATGCTTATGATCGATTAGGTTATAGAATATAAATCGTTTTAAACCCTAAATTTTTCTAGAAAGTGTCAAAAAATGAGGAGCGAGTATTGTAAATTTATAGAAGAAAATAATTTATCTCCATTTAATAAACTGAAAACTTCGGTGAATGGCGGTTCTGATTCTATTTACAAAACTAAAGATGGGAAACTTATCCATAACAAGTTTTTGACTAAGATTTCTTCTAATTTTAATTTTTCAGATACTTCAAATCTTTGGCAGTGTCATTTTTTTACTGAGAACTCTGCTGAGATAAGGAGAAGACAAGAATTCTTCCGGACTCTAGTTTCTGTAGATAATAGTTTTTTGAAAGATTTAAAGAAACCTAAACAGATTTGGTCTCCGAAATATGAAGTTATTGCGGTTACTGAAAATGAAGATACTTTTGTTAAGCTTAGCGAGTTTGGATGTTCTACTAAGTTTTTATCTTCTGAATACGATTTGAATGATTTAGAAAGATATGATATTGTGCAGGTAATTGATTGTGATGCTTTTCAAAGAGCTTTGGAGAATTTGCCCCAGTCTGTTTTTATTGATAATATTGATGACATTTATTTGGAGAGATATTTAGAGACTTTATCTGCTTGGAGAGAAAATTTAGAAGTTTTGAAATTGCATTCGCAAGATGAAGAGATTTTGAAAATTATTCAGGAATTGTCTCCGTTATTTCCATTTTTAGAGGAAGTAAATTCTAAGATAATTAAACGGGAAGAGGTTACAGTTATACTTGAAGAAATAAATTCTAAAGTTGAAGCGAAGATTAAAGACATCAGTATTTCTGGCGGTTCTTTAATGAAGATTCTTGGGGAGAAGAAGTTGCCACCAGAATTTCAGAAAGTTATAACTGATGCAATTAATGAGAGTGGAGTTCCGGAGTATGTTTTTAATTTTGCTATTCCTGTTTCAGTTGATGAGAAAGAGTTGGATGATTTGATTAGAAGACAGAGTGCAAATGAATTTACTGATTTAGCTGAAGAGATAAAAGCTAAGGCGAAAGTTTTGAAATCCGTTCCTGAGAAACTTAATAGAATTTCTAGCTTGCTTTTGGTTATGGATTTTCTTGGAGGGATCTCTAAATATCTTGAAGGTGTTAATTCTATACCTATTGAAAGTAAGGATTTGTTTATTTCAAATTCTAAAAATTATTTCTTAGATAATCCTCAGCCAATTAGTTTTAATTTATCTGGAGAATATAGGTGCTCAATTTTAACTGGGGCGAATAGCGGTGGTAAGACAACTTTGCTTGAACATATTATTCAACTTATTTCTGCTTTCCAGATTGGTTTGCCTGTAAATGGCGAGGTTAATATGCCTATTTTCGAGGAAGTTTATTATTTTGCTAAGAATAAAGGTGCGGCAAATAAAGGTGCGTTTGAAAATTTACTTACTCAGATGTCTGAGATTAAACCTGGAAATAGAACTTTAATTTTGGCTGATGAAATTGAAGCTGTAACTGAACCTGGTGTTGCTGGAAAGATAATTGCTTCTACTGCTGAATATTTCTTGAATAAAAATTGTTTCTTGATTATTGCTACCCATTTAGGTTATGAAATTAAAGAAGTTCTGCCATTACATGCTAGAATAGATGGTATTGAGGCTAAAGGGCTTGATGCAGAGTTTAATTTAATTGTTGATCATAATCCTGTAATTGGAAGACTTGCGAATTCTACGCCTGAATTGATTGTTGAGAAGATGGCAAATATTCATCAGACAGAATATTTTAAGCATTTGAATGAGAAACTGAAAAGAGGAAAGTAATTATTTCAATTTCTAATTCTATATACTTTTCTTACTGTGTTTGTAGGCGTTATTTCTAATCTTTCTACTTTTCCAAAAGATCTTTGCAATTCGTCTATTGGAACTATTCCGGTTGATGTACTTATAATGAAATAACCTTTATTATCCAGTCTTGTAGCTAGAGTGTTCATTAGGTGTAAAGCGGTTTCGTCATCCATAACTGGTTGTTCTAAAACTCTGTTTAACATTATTAGTCCGTACTTTCTATTTTGCAAATCTTGTCCAATATTTTCCGGACTAGTTACTAAATAAGATACTAGTCGATATACTTCTCTTGCGGTTGCGACACTTA
This sequence comes from Candidatus Woesearchaeota archaeon, assembly GCA_964498295.1. Lineage (GTDB taxonomy): Archaea > Nanobdellota > Nanobdellia > Pacearchaeales > GW2011-AR1 > CABMGO01. The sequence goes on from CAZCGJ010000027.1 coordinate 10,532, forward strand.
TTGGTTGGTTGTCTGCAGTTTCTATTTCAAATTGATTTTCTTGCAAATATCTCGCAAGAGTTCCTGCTCCAGCACCAAAATCTAGTATTTTTTTATTTGTCTGATTTTGCTCTCTAAAATCCCTTAAAATTCTTATCAAAGGAGAATACTCTCTAGCTACTTTTGATGCGTCATACGAATCTGCATGCCTCATTTCTTCTATAGAATAGCTGGTAGCAAAACTAGTTGGTAGGCCCAAAGACTCTAATTTGTGAAAAAAGGCTACATCAGATAGTTTTCTCAAGTTTACAATTTCCAATGCTTCTTCCATTGATTGAGCCATATTTTTTTTCAGGTCTTGCATTATATAAGAATTATTGAACTAAAACAGATATTTCGTAATTACTGTGCTCCCCATAGACATATGTCGTAAGCTAAAATAGCTTACTAAAGGCAAAATA
>CAZCGJ010000028.1:0-10174 GCA_964498295.1 Candidatus Woesearchaeota archaeon
GTGGTGTTATTATCTGTTTTTATTATTCTAGTTTTTAAGAGAAGAAATAGATTCTATTAAATATAAATATTTAAAAGGGCTGTTTTTGTTTTGGATTTATGAAAAAGAGTTTAGTTTCAATGTTAGGTGCTGTTGCTTTAGGCGTTGCTAGTATGTTGCCTAATGAAGGAAGAGCTGCCGGAAGTGGAAACGGCTATAATAGCTTAAGTATAAATAATACATCCACAGACCAAACCAAACAAAATAGAATAGAATATAATGTCGGTGGAACAAACGGCTTTTCTTCACCATTCTATGCAAATAATCTTAAAATTTATGATGCTAACACAACGAAGAGCAACACTATGATAGCAGTTGACACAACTACAAATAATACTTTTACTGCGACACTAACCTATGTTCCAAATATCACAAAACAAGGTTCAGAAAACACACTAAAATTTAAATTTTTTAATCCTACTGGTACGTCTGGGTTAGAAAGTACTTTTCCCTCTAATATTTTAATAACTGCACAAATATCTCTTGCTGGTCAAGGTATTTATACCAACATTGATGTATCTAAATTAATTCGTGATACTGCATCTGCTAGTTTTGAAGGCCCAATAAAATTACCGAACATAAACACAAATGGTCCTAATCCTTATGCAACACTAAAAGTCAATTTCACCCGTAAAGAATCTTCAATACCAGAAATAAAATCTCTAGATTTAGATTTAGAGAAAACAAACGCAGCAGTTACTGTTAATCAAGTTCTTCCTGGAGAAAAAATCATTCTAGAGTCTACAACAAACCTAAACGATAGTGCTTCTTGGGTACCTCTCAAAACAAATTACGTTGGCGTTACTGCTCAAAATTTTACAGAACCCGACTCAGTAGCTTTTACAAACGTTCCCGCAATAGACAAACAAAGATTTTTTAGAGCAAGAGTTCAGTGATTTTAATTAAGTAAGCTTTATATTCTCTCAATTCGTTGTATATTTATGAGCATGGGTTTTTATACTAAAAAGAGAGCAAGATTTCTAGCAACTAAAGATGCTGTTCTAGCGAAGAGCAAGGCGAAGGGTAAAAAACAATTGCAAGAAGGTAATACTGTTATAGTTAAAAAAGGTTGGAGATCTTTAGTTAAAAGACCTGATAAACTACTTAAGTAATTTTATTGGATTTAATATTCTCTTCTATCTGTGTAGCCGCAATTTTTGTTACAGGTGTATGTTCTAGTTGTTTTTTGCGTATATATTGGGAAAAAACCTATACCTAATGCAGCGCCCATTATAATTGACTGAGTAGTATCTAGTTCTGGTACGGTACTTGACATTTCTTCCAGTTTGCCATCTTTGCATCTTGGACAAGGTTCATTTGTTTGCATAATTTTTATTAGATTTGGTGATTTAAATAATTAATTAGGGTCTACTTTTTCATTATTTTAACTAGAACTAAAACAGATAATACGAAACTAATTAAATTTACAATTACTAGGTTTGTTAATCCTGCATTAAACCCGTCGTAAACTAAAAATGCAACACCTAATGCATAAAAAATTACAAAATATTTGTTAATCTTCTTATCTTTTTTCATCATTAAAAGTTGGGCTAACCAACCGATGACTACTAATGTTAAACCGATTAAAGATATCATTTTTTGTTACATCTAACAGTCTATCTTCATCAGTTATTGTATCTTGCATTCCAATAAGTTCAGAGTAATAATGAATTTTATCAGACTTCTTCCAACCAAATCTATACTTTATGCCTTGTTCATTTGGATATAAAGGTAACCAATAGCAACAAGAACAATGTCTGAAATCGTACATAGTTAATTTAGACATTTTATGTCCTGCAGGAGTATTTATATCGCCAAATAGAGCAACAGCTTGTTTTTTCAAATTCCTATTTACTACATCTGGATTAAATATAAACAAATAATCTTCTGGTTTTTTATGTTTTAATTTAATATACTCTTGAATTATTTCTGCAGAGACTACTAATCTAATTTTTCTAGGAAAAGAACCCTTTTTATGTTTTTTAATATCTAGATAGGTTATTCCCTGTGAATCGACAGTAACATCGCTAACCTTTAGAGGAGTTAACTCTAGGGGTGGCCTTAAGCCTGTATCAATTAAAAAATAAACTAATACCTTATAATCATAAGAAAGAGATTCTGCTAACAGTCTCCATTGAGGCTCACTAAGATAAACCCAATCCGGTTTTTCAGTACTCATATCAATATCTTGAGTAATGTCATCTATAATGATTTTATTTTTCCTATTAGTTTTTATCCACCAATGCCAGAATGCCTTGAATGCTTTTCCAAGAGTATCTACTGATTTGTATTCTCCGCCTTTATTTTTTTTAATTTCACCTGTTTTTATTTTATGAAATAATTGGATTACTTCTTCTTCATTAATTTTAGTTATGTCTTTTACATTTAAATATGTTTGAAACCATTTTGCAAAAATAGTCATTCTATCTTTTAAGTCGTTAAGTCTTCTTGGAGACCTAGAACCTTTGCAAGCTTTTGTTCCTACGTTATAACCTATTTCCATGTCTTTTAGATAACGTAAGATTACATCAGAGTTTTCCTTACTGATACCTTCTATTTGACTAGTAGAGTATTTTGTTTTCCAACTATTCCATCTATCTTTCTCTTTGTTTACTCTTTTCTCAACTCTTTGTTGATACACTTCTCTTTCTTTATCATTTGTAGGTTTTATTGTTACCATAACAACCTCAAGATGCTTTTCTTTTTATATTTCCTGTAGTGTTTCATGTACTGATTTATTGTACGCCCTAAGAAATCGACTTTTTTGTATTACGCCCCAACCGGGAATCGCACCCGGCTCCCAGCCGCGACAGGGCTGTGTACTAACTGATATACTATTGAGGCTTAATAATTTCTGTCTGAATTGGTTTAAAAAGATTTGGGTTTAGAATTATTGATATGTTATTGTTTCTTTCTTAACGATTTTCTTTGCTGGTTTTTTAGCAGATACTTTTTTCTTTGCTGGTTTTGCCTTTACTGTTTTTTTCTTTGTAGCAACTGGTTTGCTAGCAAGTTTTTGTTCAAGCTTCATTACTTTTTCTAAAAGCATAGCTTGGTTTAAACTTAAATGTTGCATTTTTTCATGTATGTCAGAAACCATATCGTTAACGGACAAAAGGTCTTTCTTAACATAGCTGAAACTTATTCCTACGTTTTTTTCAAATTGCTCTAAAGTCTTTGTAACCATATAAATTATATACGATAACGGTTTATAAATCTTTCTTTTAGTGTAACTTTGTAGTTAAGACAGTAAAAGAAAATCTTTAATAGTTGGATAGTTCTTTAGAAATAATGACAGCTAATTACATGCAGGTTTGTACAGCAGGTACTGATTTACAGCATGGAATACCTAAGATTTATGAGGGGAAAAAGTATCGAAATGTAAAGACTAGTGATATCTATTCGTTTAATTTTTTTCTTGGTGATTTGGGGACGGTTTCTGCTAGAAATCTGACTAAAGGTATTGATGAGACTTTGTCTGCACACGAATGGTTCTCTTTTTTTAGAGTTCCAGATGAAAAGAGTAAGAGACAAAAGCCTTAAAACGTTATAATCTTTCTACAAATTATGAAAGATAAATATGAACTATTATCTCCGGCTGGGAATTTTGCTATGCTTCATGCTGCAGTGGATGCGGGAGCTGATGCAGTATACTTCGGGTTGCAGAGTTTTAACATGAGAGCTACTGCTAAGAACTTTACAATAAAAGATTTGCCTGAAATGAGAAGAGTTTGTAATTCTGGAAAGAAGGTAAAAATGTATTTGACTATGAATACTATCATTTATCAGAGTGAATTAAAGCAAGTCGAGAATTTTATTAAACAAGTCAAGGGAAAGGTTGATGCTATTATCTGTTGGGATTTATCGGTTATTCAACTATGTAAGAAATATAAAATTCCCTTTCATATTTCAACCCAGGCTTCAATTTCAAATGTTGAATCTGCGAAGTTCTATAAAAATCTAGGAGCAGAAAGAATTGTTTTGGCGAGGGAATTATCTTTGAAACAAATTAAAGATTTATCTAAGAAAGTTAAAATCGGAATTGAATGTTTCTGCCATGGTGCTATGTGCGTTTCTGAATCTGGGAGATGTTTTATTTCACAATTTTTATATGGTAAATCTGCAAATAGGGGCGAATGTGTTCATCCATGTAGGAGAGAATACAGAGTTTGTGAAGTTGGAAATGAAAGCACTGAGTTAGTTTTGGATAATAATAGAGTTATGTCTGCAAAAGACTTGTGTACTTTGCCCTTTATTGAACAAATGAAAAAAGCAGGAATTACTTCTTTCAAGATAGAAGGTAGAAATAGAAATCCAGAATATGTTTCAGCAGTAACTAAAATTTACAGAAAAGCATTAGATAAAAAATTATCTGAGAAAGAAATTAAAGAGTCGTTGGAGGAATTGCAAAAAGTTTACAATCGTGGATTTTCTTCAGGTTTTTATTTAAGATTGCCTACTTCGGATGATTTTTCGAAATCTGATTCTGGTGAGCAAACTGAGAAAAAAGTTTTTGTTGGTAAAGTTGAGAAATATTGGGACAAGGTTGGAGTTGCTTTTGTGAAAATGAGTTTCGGACCTTTAAGTGTTGGGGATGAAGTTTACATTCTCGGAGATAAAACTGGTGTAATTAGGCATAAAGTTGAAAGTATGCAAATAGAAAAACAAGATAAACAAACAGTGAACAAAGGCGATTCAGTTGGTATAAAGTTACCAATGTGTAAACGAGGGGATGACGTTTATTTGATTAAAAAGAAAAATTGATAATGTTTAAATAGTTCTAGAGATTGATTATTTTATGGTGAATAAGCTTGCTTTGTCGATTATTATTAGTATCATTCTTACTGTTATTCTTGTTTCTACTGTGAATGTAGGTACTAGTTTATTTTTGAAGGAACCGGAGTATGATAAATTTTGTAATTATACAAAAACTATTCCCTTAGAAACATATGATAATATCACTAAACAAACTTGTGAAGATAATAATGGAACTTGGACACCTCAAAATATTCAATGTATAAAGGCTCCTTGTCCACAAGGATCTTGTGATTTCTATCAGAAGTGCAGCCAAGCATATAGTGATGCTTTGAAACCTTATAATCAATATAGATTTTACATCTTCGCAGGTTTGGGATTTTTACTTTTGTTAATAGGATTATTTGCTATTGAGAATTTAATTCAAATAACTGGTTTGGCAACTGGCGGTATTTTAGTATTTGAGGGAATTGTTCAGAATTGGCAGAATAAAACAATTGTCTTTATTTCATTGATTGCAATTCTAATTATATTTGGAATATTGGCTTGGAGAGTTATTAATAAGCATGAAGAGAAATCGGGAAAGCAAAAGAAATATTATTCTAAGAGAGCTAAAAGAGCTTAATTATTTTATTATGCTTCTACTATAACAATTCTTATAAATAGTTTTTTTGTCTGGTTGGGATGTTACAAGGTATAACTTTTGACTATGATGGTACTATTGGTCAGACTGCGGAGAGGCAGTTCAATTGGTTTAATCATTGGGCTAAGATGAATTCTAAAACTCTTCCATTTAAAGACGTTAGGGAATTTCTGAGCGTTTATAATCCTTTTTTAGATAAGAAAGGAGGAGTTCAGAATTTTTATGATGCTTTCAGTCTTCCTTGCGATATGAATGATAAAAGTCATCCGGTTTGGGCAGCTTATTCAGATTTTAAAAAACAAAGTCAAGCAGGTATGTATCCTGGGATGAAAAAGGCAATAGAAGATATTTGGCAGATAGGGCATCTTTCTGCAGATTCTACAAAAAATAGAAGACTCAGAATGGCAATTAACACTACCAACACTTGGGATTCTGTTTATCGTGATTTGCATAGGGAAGGAATTTTATATTGTTTTGATTCATTTGTAACTAGCGAGGTTTTGAGCAACTATCATGGTGCTGGTGGCGGAAATCATATTACAAAACCTTCAAAAATTTCTTTAGCTTTGGTGCTTGGATTAATTGATTCTGAAGGTGAGTTTACTTTGCATGTAGGAGATACTCTTAATGATCTTGCTGCTTCACATAAAGTTATGAGGTTAAATCCGTCTAGACCTGAGACATTACTTACTGTTGGTGTTTCTTGGGGTTATGAAGGTAGAGAAAAACTTGAGCAAGGAGTTAAATTAGCAGATTCTTCAAATGCAACGGTACATTTTAATTATATAGTGGATAATCCGGAAGAACTGTTGCCTATTGTTCAAAAGCATCTTTAGTGAATTCTTACAAAGATTTATTAATTAAATTTGATAGTTTCTGGTATGAAAGAAAAGCATTTAGTAATTATTTCGTGTTTATTTCTAATAGCTGCTTCTTTTGTTGCTGCCTACTTTTCTTTTTACAAGTCTGATTTCACTTTTTATGAATCTAGGCTTGAATTTAATGAAAGTAAAGTTTCAGAAGTTCTTTTATATTCTCCAAATAATAATTATCACACTCTTTTCAGATCTTTTTTAGATGATTCTTATATTAGTCCTGGATTTGGTGGAAATTCTATCTCTGTTTTAAATGTTAGTTGTAATGGTGGATATCCTTACTTCTTTTCTTCTAATTATGAATTTTATTCTTTTGATAGCGGTAGTGCAGTTTTGGGAAATGCTTGGGAATATACTCAAGGAAATGAATATGGTTGTGGCTTTGGAGATTCTTATGGTTTCTTGAAAGGTGAAAAATATGCAATAGGTGCTGATTATTATTTGAATGCTGAGAATATCTTTCAAGTTGACGGTAAAAACTATATAAAATTCGTTGCTTATTCTCCTAAAAAACACCCTACTCTTTCCGTTGGTGAAAATTTATTTATATTTGGAGAGGTAGTGTATAAAGATAAATATTATCCTCGAGATTCAGTTATAGTTTATATTCCTTTCAATGAAAATATTTCTAATAAAAATATAGTTTCTCTTAAAGATTTCGAATATGATACTTCTTTTATAGATTATTGGATTAATCTTATTTTAGGTTTCATTCCAGCAATTATTCTTTTTTCTGTTTGGTATTTTTTTGGAAAGGAAAAATTTGATATTGAAGTTCCTTCTTCTCTGAGTTCTAATCCTAGTAAGAGGAAAGCTTGGGAAGTGGCAGCTTATTTTCAACCACCATTCAATACATTGGGTAAAAATTTTATTTCTAGTATTATTCTAGAATTGTCTAATAGAAAAATTATAGATATTAAAGTAGAAAAAAAGTTTTTAGGAAACGATTGTTTTATAAAAATATTAAATAAAAAAGCAAAGTTAGATTCTACCGAAAAAGAGTTTTTGGAAATTATTTCCTATGCTTTAGCATCTTATACTGGTAAATATTCCGCAGAGGGTTATGTTAATTTAGCAAAGATACCTGTTTCTAAAAGACAGAGTTTGAGTAGTAAGTTTGTTGCGCTTGGAAGATCTGTTGAAAAACAAAGTAAGCATTTTTTTGAATCTAAAGGGCAAGGTCTTTTTTTCCTTTTTAGTATAGTTCTTGCTTTCATTTTGTTTTATATTGCAGACGGATATACTTTTTTCCTGCCTATTATTTCTTTAATAATTGGTTTTATTTTAATTTATAATTCAAGTCTTTTTATAAGATTCAATAATAATTACTATAAAGAGTATTTGGAATGGCAGGCATTTAAGAAATATTTAAACGCTGCTCCTAGTTTGAAATTACACGGCCACAAGGGAGTTATTATGTGGGGCGAGTATCTTACTTATGCTGCAGCATTGGGCGTTTCTGCAAGAGTAATTAGAGAACTAAAGAACGAAGGGCTTATTTCTAAAGAGCAATATTCTGGCTATGTTAGTGTTGGATACTTTTCTGGTTCTATGATTTCTTCAGGTGCCGCAGGTAGTTCTCATGGTGGTGCGGGCGGCGGAGGAGTTGGTGGCGGTGGCGGCGGGGGCCGTTAGTTTTCGGTAAATTTAAGTATTCTAATTTTCTTGGCATTTTATCACAAATCACATTCATCGCGCTAAGGCTGAATGCTAGTATTTAAAAACTTTAAATCTTTGTGTTAATTATGGGTTGGAAAGATTGGCCGAATTGGTTTAAAGGAGCAATAGTAGTTGAAGTTATATTTATTTGTGTTTTTGTGCTTTCTGTATTTTTGAGCGGCGGTTGTTTCGGGGTTAGTTGTAATTTTCCTCAAAATGGTTCTGTTTCATTTAGTTCTGCCTTATTGTTTATTTCTTCATTTCCAGGTATTTTTTTAGAAAATACTTTATTCTTTGATAAACAATTGCTTATTTTTCCAGAATGGTTTCCATTTACTGTTAATTTAATTTATTATTTTTTAATTGGTGCTTTGATTGGCTTGATAGTTGGGAAAAATAAGTAATCAATTAAACAAACATTTAATAATCAAATCTCTACCATTATTTTATCACAAATTACACTCATCGCTTCGATTTGTAGTGAAAATTACAAATCTAAGGCTGCGATGATTGGCGTTAGGGCTGCGGCGCCCTAACGCCGCCTTAAAGCAGCCTACACAACATTTAAGAATAATTAGTGCTTACCTATAAAATGAATAAAAATACTGCTCTAAGGTTTGCGATTTTCTTTTCTATTGCATTTTTTCTAGTTGCAATTAATCTTAATGATGTCGATGTTATTGAAAATGATAGATTGGTAAGTTCTCTTGTTATAGACAATCAGGTTCAATGGGCAAATAGTATTTCATCTGGTTTAAGTGTTCTTTTTGAACCCATTTATATAGTCTTTTTTATTTTTATACTTGGATGCTTTTTATGGTTTAGAGAAAATAGATCTGAATCTTTATTCTTAGTTTCTGTTTCTGCTTGTGCCGGAGCTTCAATCTTTTTACTTAAACATTTCTTTGTTCGTGCTCGCCCAGATATTCAGTTTTTAGCTGAAACTGGTTATTCTTTTCCTTCAGGTCATGCTTTAATTTCAGTAGTTTTATTTGGGAGCTTAATTTATTTTGGATTCAGAGTAAAGAAAAATTGGTCACAGATATCTATTCTTTTAGTTTCTCTTTTAGGGATTTTAGCTTTAGGAATGAGTAGAGTTTATTTGAATGTTCATTGGTTTTCAGATGTTCTTGGAGGATATTTTCTCGGAGCAAGTATCTTGTTTGTATGGATTTGTTTTTATGAATTTAATATCTTTCAAAGATTAGCAAACCCTTATTATCCCAGATAAAGAGTGTGTCTCCAGCGTCGTTAAATACACATGAAAAGTTTTTTTCAAATATTCCTTTTTGAATTAGTTCATGTTCAATGTGTGTTGCATCATCTTTAATTGTAACATTAAGTGTATTGCAAAAGTTTTGTAAAATAATTTGCTCTTTGTTTGTGCATCTTTCTCCGTCTTCTTCATATTTTAATTCTTTAATCTCTAGGCATCCATAATTAGCAGATTTTTTCCAAATTCCAAACTCATTTTCTCTTGCAAAATTTTCTGCTTTTTTTAGTTGTTTTGTGTATTTGTCATCTTCATACGAGTAAAAATGCGCATAGCCTTTTTTCAAAATTTCTTCGTTGAATAGTTTATTATTTAAAAAAACATAGCCAAGATTTCTTCCGTATTTATCTGTGTCAAAAATTTCTATTTCAATAGTTTGATTTTCTAATTGTTTTGTAAAATTAATTGCTTCATTTGCATAAAATTCTTTCTTCTCAGGAGTGTTTATTCCTAAAAGTCTAACCTTTTCACCGTTTTCTAGCTCTAGAGTATCTCCATCTATTACTCTTGTGACTTCTATAGAAATTTTTTTAACTGAATTTCCGGTTGTAGAAAAGTTGTCCACGAATGAATAATAGAATATTCCGCTAATAATAAAAGCTATCAATAGCCACAAACTGGACCTCTTCATTGATTTGTACAAATTAGTAATCTTTAAAAAGCTACTTTTTTTCATAGAAGAACCTCACACACAGCAAAGTATGTGATGCCCTAATATGTCAAAGGTAAGAATAAAATTGCAAAGCGTGGATATCGAGAAACTTAACGGAGTAATTGAAAATATAAAAGCAATCGCTTCTCAAGCTGGTGTAATCGTAGCCGGTCCAATTCCACTTCCAACAAAGAGACTTAAAGTAACAACTAGAAAGGCTCCAAATGGTTCTGGTACTGCAACATTCGATAACTTTGAAATGAGAATCCATAAAAGAG
>CAZCGJ010000029.1:0-9072 GCA_964498295.1 Candidatus Woesearchaeota archaeon
GATTGATATTTATCTCTAGGGAATATAAATACTTCAAACGGAATGAAAGGATGTTTGTTGTATTTGTCTTCTACAGAAGACAAATACTTAAAAAGGAAAATAGATTTCAGAAAATATGGTACAACTAGTTGCGTTATTATCTAAAGGCGAAGGAACCTGGGGTCAAGTCTCTGGTTTAATCAAACGTGGCGAATGGGAGAAAATAATTGTTGTCGGAGCTAACTATGCACAAAATTTTAATGTTGAAGGAGCTCAGTTTGATTTCGTAGAAGTTGATTTAGAAAAACCTCTTATTGCTTTGAAAAACGAATTATTAGCAAAATTAAAACCTAAATTAGATTCTGATTTCTCTTCCGAAGTTGCAATTTCTATAGCATCTGGGACAGGAAAAGAACATATGGCGTTAATCTCCGCACTTCTAGCAATCCCAGTAGGGGTAAGATTCACAGCCTTAACTAAAGAAGGGATTGTATTTTTATAATGCCTTCCACTATTAGACTTGCAACAGAAGAAGATAGCCGACTTGCGATTTCTATGTCTGAAAGAATGACTGATGAGATGGGTTTTAAAGCAGCTCTCCATGGTGAAAGGGAATATGGTTTTAAAGTAGTATCTTCTAATGCAGGTATTGGATTTGTTCAAGTCCTTATGCCTTCAGGACATGTTTTCGTTAGAGATCTATTGGAAACAGGTAACTTACTTGATTCAACTTTATCAAAATCCCAATACAGTGGCGATAGATCTATGGAAGGAGAGTTAGGTCATGCAGTAGTTTATTCGAGTGTTGTTGGTAGAGCTTATCTAAAAATGCAAGGATTTACAACTTAAAATGACTCAAGTAAACGCATCACATATTTTAGTAAAAACTGAAAGCGAAGCATTAGATATTCTTAAAAAAATAGTTGCTAAAGAAATTTCATTCGAAGATGCAGCAAGAAAATTTTCATTCTGTCCTTCTAAAAGACAAGGCGGAAGTTTAGGAACTTTTGGAAAAGGGATGATGGTTCCAGAATTTGAAACAGTATGTTTTGATTCAAAAAACAAAGTAGGCGATATAAAAGGCCCAATCAAAACTCAATTTGGTTGGCATTTGATTAAAATTAATTCTATGAACTAATTTTTTGTCTTTTTAACGTCAGAGAATTTTTGTTCATATTTCTTTTCTGCTTCTCTAAATTTATCTTCTGCCTTGGGAGATTTAAGTCCTTTCGATCTATTTAATAAAACATAGATTATGTAAGAAATAACTAATAATCCTAATAATGCAAATAAAATATTCGCCCAATTTAGAGGTTTAGCATTAGGATCTATACAATTTCCTATGCAACAAAAATTTCCAGTTGCAGAGTCCAAAACTATATTTTCAGTGCTACATCTCTCTCCGCTCTTACAAAATTTACCTCCAAGTGAACTGCAGTTTTGAGGAACATTATTTACGTACGTTTGATTAAATATTTCCAAACTTGTTTTATTCTCAAAGAAATAAATGCTCAGTTCCTTTTCCGCAATTATCTCTTTATCGACGTAAAAAGTTATATTTTGTTTATATTCTCCAGAATTTTCTCCAACTAAACTAATTGTAATATTTTTTACCTCTTCTTTTTCTAAAGTGATATTGTTCTGATAAAATTCAATTCCTTCAAAATCTGCACTAGGTTTAATTTCTAATCTTTCTGAGCAATTATTTATTATTTTAATAGTATAATTTTCGAGAGTATTGGTTTGTAAACCAAAAAAAGGCGGAGAAACAATTATCAAACACTTTTTTGTTTCAGAAACACTTTCATTTTCTTTAGATTCATTTATAGAAACGTTTGTTATATTTTCAGTGACCTTCGTGTTGATAATTGGCAGACTATAGTTTCCTAACTTATACATAGAGAACCCTTCAGAAGCATTTAGTTCTATTCTTTTAGATTCTCCTGCCGAAATAACTAATATCTGTTTTCCGACGGTTAAATTGATACTTTCTGTCTTCAAATTAGTAATTACTACTTCCGGTTTTTCGCCTTCATATATTCCAGGTCTGACTCCTAAACCTATTGTGTCATTTCTTTGAGTTATACTAATATTTTTTTCAAAACTAACTGAGCTAATCTCTCCAGTGTTGTTATAAAGAACATTATTTATTTTAATATTAAACTCTCCTTGCTTAGTTGGAATAAGGTAATAATAATAACTTCCATTAAATTTTATAATTCCTTTCTCAAAAAAAACTTCTCTTCTCCCCTCATATATTCTTAAGTCGCTAGAAGTTATTTCACTCAAAACATTGTCTATTTTCCCAATAATAGTTTCAGAAGGCGAATAATTTTCTCTTTGAAAGCTAAGCTCTTGTGCAACACAGTTGCTAATCAAAAGCAAAAATAGTACAAATAAAATCTCTTTTTTCATTCGATTAACACATAAAATTAGTTAATAAACTTTATCTTCTCATCGGAGAAGAGCCTGTTTGAGGTGGCATTGGTCTCATCGGTTGAGTAGGTAAAGGTCTTTGTGGCATTCTCTGTTGTACTGGTTTTTCAGATGAATAAGGTCCTGATGCAGGGGGGAAACCACTAGAGGAAGTCTTTGCACCGCTCTTATCTTCTTTGAATCCAGATTTAACCTTATACAACCAAACCTTTAATTTATCTCTATATACATATGCTAAAATTGCTAATATTACTAATAGTATAAATATTATCCATATCCAGGCAGAACTGCCTTTCTTTTGAGTAGTTATTATTGTCTTACAACAAACTCCTTGGCTTTCACAGTCGAGGCTTGCCTTTTCCTGAGTAGATGAACAACTTGTTTTGCAATATCCTCCTTCAGATTCACATTCGCTCTTTATCTCTTGAGTTTCACATTCCCCTAAACAACAACCTGCAACATCGCTAGATCTAACTTCATTTCCACCACAAATCTTATCAGATGCACACTTAGTTCCTCCTAAGACTTCACAACTTTGTAAGTTTTCGTTCTTACAGCATTTCTTACCTAATGCGCTACAATAATAATTAGGCAACAATTCTTCAGTAGGACAATTATCTGTTGTAATGCAGAAGAATCCAGCTTCTCCGCAACCTGGGAGAGGACTAACTGCACCAGTTACTGTAGCTCTTCTGCCTTCAAGAGCCCATAATATCATAGCAGTATCTCTAATGTTATTATTATTCCAACATCCACTAGGGTCTTGCGCTATATTTAGTAACCAACTCTTTGAATCAACAACTTTCTGCTGATTACTATTAGTTAGAGCTAATAATGCTAAACCTGTATCATAGAATTTGTTATATGCAGTATTATCTGCTTCCCAACTGTTTAATCTTTGTTGCTGTATAAGCTTTGTACCATACTCACTAAAGTCCTTTATTATTTGTAAGAATGCAGCAGGTAAATATTTTTGATTTGCTTCTTCTCCTGCAATTAGGTAAGGAACATAATCTGTGATGTCATTTCCTGTTTTATCTAGTGCAATTGTAGCCCAAGCGCTTGCTTCATAGTTACATGCTCCCTCTCCAAAACATAAGGATTTAACAGTTAATTCTATAGGTTGGCTTGCCTGAGCAGTTTTTGTATCGGATAAGACATAAAGAGTAGATGATGTCGGTTGCTTATATAATAGTGTAGCTATATACCCGCTCGAAGAATCGCAAACAATTGTGAATTTAGTATTATAGCAACTAGGGGCAATTTGGAACCAATAATTAGAGTTAGCAAGACTTAGGCAATTTCCAGCAGCACTATCTATTTTTTTATTATCTAGTACATTAAAAGCATATTCTCCAGAATTATAACTTACTTTACAACCTGCTTTTCCGACGGAATCTTGCTCTAAATACCATATCAAATCTTCAGCAACTCTTGTATGATTTTTCAACCAACCTTCATAAATTTTAGTGTCTTGTCCAAGATGATTTAATGCTAAGACTGCCAAAGCGGTGTCTTTTGTGTTACAAGTTGAATCTCCAAAACAGTCAGTTTTCTTCAAAGTTAACAATTTATCATAACATTTTTGTGTAACTCCGGAGGGAGATGCTAAAATAACTAATGCAATATCTTGTATTTTATTTACTCCCGAACAATCTGGCTTAACTTGAGTAGATAAACAACTAAATGCATTATCAATCTTACTACCATTCAAAGCAGCAGTGGCTGTTGCAGTAATAGATGCATTCACAATAGAACTTGCATTTGTAGTAGTTGTATTGTTTGCAGCAAGAGCAAAACTCGTCATAACTAAAAAACTCAATGCTAAAACTACTAACACACCACTCTTATTCATACTGATTTTATGATTTTTCTATTTATTAATGTTTCGTTAATCACTTATTAGTGTTAGTTTGATTAGTCGACGGGGAATTTGTTTCTTTTTCAGAATTATCCTTATCTCCTCTTAATCTAAAACTTGCACGCATTGCTTCTCTTATTGTATAATTTATAGGATTCTTCAAATCATCGGTTTCTGATGCTACTCCTAATTCTTTGTATGTAGGTTTATCATAATTTGGAGGGAGTCTTTTATTTTTCGCAGCCCATTCCACTTGGCTCTGAATATATCCTTCCTTTAATGGTTTGTAATTTTTTTTATTCCATTCATAAACTTTTTCTTCCATATACTCTTTTGGAAATTCTAAACTAGAGAAAAAAGAAAGTAAAACACCTAAGGCTCTTTTTCTTCCATCTTCTTTCATCCCATTCATTATTTTTTTAATAACTGGCGGAAACATCTCTTCGGTTATTACGAGTCCTTTCAAATCAAGAGCTTTACCGTCATACTTTTTTCTTTCGGGTTCCTTTTTCTTTGCCCAATCTAAAGCTTCAATTAAAAGTTTTCTAGCTTCTTCAGGTTCTGGGTTTGGATTATAATCTCTAATTTTTATTTTCAATGGATCTGCCATTGTTATTTCAAAATTTTCAAATTCTTCTCTAGTCAAAACCATGGAGACAAGTGCAGTCTTTTCATGAAGAGAGTAAGGGGCTCTAAATAGATGTCTCGGGGCCACTAAAACAATATCTACTGAATCTTCCTGAGATTTTGTTGTTTGTTCACTTTTCGTATTGTATTTATTTTGTTCTTTCAAAGAAATTGTTTTCATTAATTTTCTTACTTCATTCTGATTTAATTTATATTTACCGCACTTTTCACAAAAATTTCTTTTTACTGTCTGAATAAAATTCATATCGAAATTGCAGTTAGGACATCTATGTTCTTTTCTTTTGTTTTTCTTAAAATATAACCTATATCTGCATTTCAGATTAGTACATTCAAATAAATCTTCTTCTTTAGATATTATCTCGCTATTACACTCTGAGCAATAAATTTTCTCTATTAATTCGCCTTTCTGCTTTAGTTTTTCTTTTCCAGTCATCTCTATTATTTTTTCATTAACTTTATCACGTGTGATTTCTTTCAAGTATCCTGCAATTGCTCTTGGCCATTCTGGAAATTTATCTTTGGTTTTTTCTCCATACAGTTCTTCTGGAAAAGATTTTGAAGGTATTAGTATATGAAATCCTTTTGAGCCAGAATATTTTATTCCAATACTTTTAACTCCGTGGGCTTCTAGTGCTTGAATTAAGACTTTTGCTGCAATCTTTGCATAGTCAAAAAACTTAGAGTCGATATCTATCAAGAAATCCCACCCAGTTTTTATTACATTATACTGATCAGGAGTCATATCTGTACTAATTTTTAAGGGATCGGACCAGATTTCTTCAGAACAATGAAAACTTGTAGCTCCTTTCTTTACTAAAGTCATAACATCAGATGGATAATCTAGAACATCGGGTCTTTTTCCAAAACCCTCTAAATATCTGGGTACTGTTTCTCTATTTCTGCAAAACTTGTAAATTGCCTCTTGTATTTCTTTTCTTGCATAGTAGGATTGGGCAGTAATCTGTACTTTTCGCTTTTCACCTGACTCTTCTTCCATATTAGGCTAATTGTTCCCCTATTAATAAATTATATTATAATAGAACATAAGTCTTTCGCTTTTATTGTACTAAAGAATTAGAGGTCTAAGATGCATCAAATTTATTGCGTGTAGAAGATAAATGCTTATAAAGGTTCAAAGTTTCGATAAAATATGATCGTCCGACTAGACAATCCCAAAATATTGAGTGATGCAATTTCTATAATTTCAGAACTAGTTACCGAAGTAAGGATTAAAATTTTAGATGAAGGATTATCTATTGTGGCGGTAGACCCTGCAAATATTGCAATGGTAGTTTTCAAGATACCAAAAGAAAGTTTCTCTCAATATGAAGCTGGCAAAGAGATTTGGGGTGTAAACTTGGAAGATTTCAAAAGAATATTGAAAAGAGCTGCAACTTCTTCAAGTATGATTTTAGAGCAAGAAGATAACCAATTAAAGGTTTCAGTATTTGATAAGGTAAAGAGAAGTTTTGTTCTTTCTTTAATTGATGTTGATTCAGAAGATAAATCGGAACCTGCATTAAATTTTTCTTGTGAAGTAGAAATGAATTCTCAGGAACTTTCTCAAGCAATCGAAGACTCTTTAGTTGTTGCAGATTCTTGTTCTATAAGTGTAGAAGGAAATCTTTTAATTGTAGAAGGAAAAGGCAGTCTTAATTCTTCAAAAGCAGAGTTTTCATCAGAAGATATGAAAATAAGCGGGTCCGGAAAATCAAAGTACTCATTAGAATATCTTTCTAAATTTGTTAAGGCAAAAGCAATTTCTGATAAAGTAGTTCTAAGGTTTTCTGATGATTATCCTCTAAGGATAGATTTCGCAGGTTCAAAGCTTGGAATGGGTTTTATTTTAGCGCCTCGTGTAGAGACTGACTAATTAGTTTTATATACAAATATTTTTAATCTATGTTTTTCTAAATTTTCTATGATAGTAAAAGTAATGGTGAAACCGCATTCCCCGAATCCTCGGATTGAAGACTTTGGGGGAGGAAATCTTCTAATCTATGTTTCCGCAGAGCCAGAAAATAATGAAGCAAACATAGAAGTAATTTCCATGTTATCCAAACATTTTGGTGTTCACTGGAAAAATATAAAGATTAAATCTGGCTTAACAAGCAAAAATAAATTAATAGAAATTATGTAATCTTATTAAGATTTGCCGAGCCTTGCTTTTTCTCTATCACTTTGATCTAGTTTTTCATATTCGCTCTTTTCAAATGAATACTTTGCGATTTCCTTCTGTAAAAGTGGAATTTGTCTATCAATATCTCTTACAAGTTCTCCAAAATTCTTAATCCTCATTCTATATGTTGCTTCTGGAATAGTTCCATATTGGAAGTAATCTTTCTGAGTTTTACTCATCAAGTTCTTCAAAGTATCTTTTCTTAAAAGAAGGTTACTCAATTTTCTTTTTAACATCCATAAAGAAATCCTTGTTCTATATAATAAGTAAACTGCAATTAAAAAGATTGTAATAGAAACAAGAGCAATCCAATTATCTTTAAAAAATCCTCCAATTCCTCTAGCAGTTGCTCTATAAGCTAAAATAAGAGCTGTTTGTTCGGACTTTACTTTTGTAATTTCTGCATATCCTTGATCTATAAGACGTGGAACTGCATCATATCTCTCTCCTGCAATTTCAGCATCTATTTGCGAAATAATCGCTTCGATAGATGAGCTGTTCATATTTTTGTCTATTGTTTCATAATAAAAATCTAAAAAGACTTTGTATGAATCGACTGCAGTTATTGCATCTTTTTTTAATTCTTTAATTTGGTCACAATAACTAATTACAAGATCATAGTTTGTTTTTCCTTTTCTTCCTTCAATGATTATTTGAGCATTATACAAATCTTGTGCTCTAATTAATGTATCATTAAATCTCTTTACAGACAAATTATATGCCGCAATATCATTTAAAATTACTCCTGATTCCTGTAAACAATTAGTTGCTAAATCTTTCGACGTTAGATTTTCTTGCGCCATCGCAAACGAAAAGCTAAGCACTAAAATTAATAATACTACCACTCTCTTCATACAACTATATAGAAATTTATGTTTTAAATACCTTACTAATTTTATTTTTCTAACATTTCTGAAAGAACCGTGGGATCTACTTTGATTATTTCATTACCTGTTAATTCTAAATTATTAAATAAAGCATTTTTTCTGACAGTTCCTTTTATAGATAATTCAGTCCCTAAAAAGTCTGTCTTAAAATCAACGAATGCAAGACCGTCTTTTAATTTTTCCATCGGTATTAATTTTTCAAGTTGGTCAGAGAATAAAACAACTCTTAAGCTATCTGTTCCGTCGTCAATTACAAAATTTAACAAAGCTCTTTCAGTTGGATTAACTTTTCCATGTTCCGCACATACAAACCCTTCCGCATCAGCAACAACTTTCTTTCCACAACTTGAGCAAACTGAAAAGAATCTCGGAGTAAATACTTGTACAACTACTCCTCTTACCGAAACGCTGTTTCCTTCTTGTAAACTTTCAATTGTTTTTTCAGCAAAATTTTTCTCGGTTTTAACAACACCAGAAATAGTCTGGTTACTCTTTTTTATTTCTGAAAATCCAGACAAATGGATTTCTCCTTCTCTTGTAGATGCATTTGTAATTTGAACAACATCATCCTGTTTAATTTCGCCATTTTCAATTAAAGCAATATGATTTGTATCCCATAGAACAACTCGAGAGTTTCCTGTTTCATCTGCAATAATAAAATTTGCAACCTTTCCAGATTTACCATTTTTATCAAAACTTCTTACAGGAAATATACTAATGACTTTCCCTACGACATTCACTTTTTTCATTCCAGCCATTAATTCAGAAATTTTCAACTGAACGTTGTCAAACTTTACTCCCAGTTCTGCAGCAATTATTTGTGCAGCTCCTTCTTTAGAAATTAAACCTGATAGCTTAGCTCTTCTAGCTTCAACTCTTTTTTCAACTTCAGCTTTATCGAGACCAGCGGAGCTAGAAATTCTCTCTAAAAGCAAATCATAATTTTCTGGCATAAAAAAGAACAATCTTCAGCATTTTTAAGTATTGTTGTTATGAAAACAAGATTCCATTTGTTAAGATACTATTTTAGAAAAGTAAATCAATTATTCAACTGCTCTTCTATAATCGATTACTTCAACAGA
>CAZCGJ010000030.1:0-8523 GCA_964498295.1 Candidatus Woesearchaeota archaeon
CATCAGAAGCACCTAAGGAAGAGAAGAAAGAAGAGCCAATGGCTGAAGCAGCTGAAGGCTTAGCTTCATTGTTCGGTTAAATAGAGTTATATTTAATTCTGAATAGTGAAACTAAGTTTAGTTCGGACTATTCAGGAAGATTTAATCTGAGAATGTGGCTAAGTTAGTTACACTCAGAATTGACACTATCTGAAACGAATAATTTTGCTAAGATAGTTGTGCTTTGAAAAAAGAGTTCTGATAAAAGATGAAAATGGAAGATACACAAGAATCACTGTGGAAACATTTTAACTTAGCTAGTAATAATCCTGCACAAGGTGGCGGAATTTTATACTGCATGAGATATTCTAGAGAAAGATTAGAAGGACATCAAGAACAAGTTATAGAAGGTTTGAAAAGATTGAATGGCCGTGTTGAAAAAAAGGAAAGAAATCTAGTTGCTTATGCTAACCAAGTTCCTGAAGAAAGCTATGATAGTTTTCGTAAATTAATAGAAGAACTATCTGTTGTAAATGAAGCGCTAGAGCTTAATTCAGCAGGTTTTGGAAATTATAAAAGTATTGCCGATTTGAAAGAGGGATTAATTGGAACTTATTTAGCTGCTTTGGAAAAAGATCTTGTCTCCGCGTATGATTTAGTAGATGCCATAATTCCTCAGATAGTGAGAGATCTAAAAATTAGTGCAAAACAAGGAAAGAATTTCAAAGCACATGAAAGAGTAGATATTCGAGAGTTGGAAGAGTTTGCAAGAAGACATGTTGAAATTTTAAATGATCCTAGAGGGTTTGTTGTTCTTAGTGTATAAAAAGTCTTTAGGATTATATCATTAATCCATATAAATGTTTAAAAAGGAAAATTTTTTCTCGATATTATGGGAAGAACATTAGGAATTGTTAGCACAGGAAATGATTTGGAAAAACATCTAAAGGTAAGTGGTGATAAATCTGGTTCGTTTGAAGGTGTTAAAATTTTTCGGTTTAATGAGAAGGATGCAGATGAGAAGGACGTACCTATGCCAACAAATCTCACTGATTGTAT
Organism: Candidatus Woesearchaeota archaeon; assembly: GCA_964498295.1. Lineage (GTDB taxonomy): Archaea > Nanobdellota > Nanobdellia > Pacearchaeales > GW2011-AR1 > CABMGO01. The sequence goes on from CAZCGJ010000030.1 coordinate 1,039, forward strand.
AGTTCATTTGTGTGATCTTGAAAGTGCAGAAAAAGTAGATCCTAAATTATTAGCAAAGTTCAGAGATGCAAATCCCGAATGTAGAATAGTAGGCTATTCTGGAAGCACAAGACTACGAGATAAATATACCAGCCTAGCTGAAGTTTATGAGCCTATGGTCGCATATAGACTTCTAGAAGAAGGATTACCTCAAAGGATATAATTCTTAAACTAAAAAAATAAAAACCAGTCGGACGTCTCCGAACTGGATTAAAAAATTCTAAAATTAATTTCCAGCACGATAATCTGGGCCAAACTTTCTTTCAGGCGATAATCCAAAATAATTCTGAACAGGTGGCCCTACAAAAGAACTAAAATGCTCTACTGCCTCTTCGGTCAATTCTTTTCCAAAGCTTTCAAGCCCTTCAATGTCTTCAAGTTGTGTTGTCATTTTTCCTCCGTAGTTGTGCGCGAAAAATGCTCAAGTAAGTTAAGATAGAATCATAAACATACCAAGCAAAATCGCACTTAGTATATTTAGTTAATAAGTAGGACTAACATCAATGCCTTATTACAAATTGCATTTCTTGCGTTTCCTACCATAATAAATTTAAGAAATAGTTATTTAAATAAGTATTGGTTATTGAGAATATAGAACACTATGCTTCGAACTTAGCTTCTTTGACTTCCACTTTACCGTCAGCAGTAATTTGTCTAACAATTACACCTTTTCTTTTAGACTGTTCTCTAACGTCTTCAGGTTTCATCTTTGCAAAATCTTTTGGATAGACAATTTGATCAATTTTTACGAGGTGCTTGATTGCAACTTCTTTAACAAAAGAAACATCGAAAAATAACTCTTTTACAACTTTCTCATCAGTTGTTTTTAATGAACAGAATTCTGCTTTAGGCTCTTTCTCACTTGTTGAAGGCTTTGCAGATTTTGGAGCCTTAGGTTTTATTTTTAATTCTAAGTCAGGCAAGACAAAGGAGAGAGCAAAGAATGCTCTTGGAAATTGTTTCATTAAATCGAGAACGGTAGAAGCTTCAACTTCTGTGTCAACTTTATACTGCTTAATACCCATAAATTGCTTTAAATCTTTTGAAATAGAAATATCCATCTTTAAGGTAGAAACGATAACTCCCGTAATTTTAACTTTGCCCTTAGCTTTTTCCAAACCTAATCTAACAAGATAATTTGCAAATTCAGGACCTGTTTTGATCACCCATTTATCAGCTTGCTTCTTTCCATCTATTAAGTATTTATCTTTGAACTCGCCTTTTCCAAATTTAAGAAAATCAGAATGCACTTCCTCGTCGAAAACACCTGAGAAAATTTTTTTTATTGTCATACATATATTATTTTTTAAGTATTTATAAATCCTTTGCCTGAAAAATTACTCAAAACATTTTTAGATCTTTATCGTAGACATATTTATAAATTAGGATTTCCATTATTAATTATGGTTGATCGACAAGTTGTAAACAAGGCACTAGTACTTCTTATGATAGTTTGTGTTTTTATTGCAGCGATTTTTGTTCTTAAACCAATTATCATATCTATATTCTTAGGTGTTTTTGTTTCATACATACTCCACCCATTATACTATCCTATAAAAAAATATGTTCGAGGAGAAAATCTTGCAACATCCCTATTTTGTGTTCTGCTAGTAGCCCTTATTGCTATACCTTTGTTTTTCCTTTTACCTCTTTTTGTAAAAGAAATATTCAATGCTTACTTATATGTTCAGAAAGTCGACTTGACAGGTGCAATTGCTAGTTTACTAGGTTCCTTTTTCAGTGAGGACATTACAAGAGTTGTTGCTGTTCAAGCAAATCTTTTGATAATTAAATTTTTTAATTTCTCTATGAACTCGTTCAGTTCGGCATTTACAGATTTATCTACCCTTATGTTAAAATTTGCAGTTTTCTTATTTACATTTTATTTTGTAACAAGAGATTCTGAGAAAATTAAAAATTATATTATGGAATTATCTCCTCTTTCAAAAAGCACAGAAGACAAATTTGCTCAAGAATTTAGAAATATCACAAATGCAGTTGTCTTTGGACAAATTCTTGTAGGAGCAATACAAGGATTATCCTTGGGCCTAGGTATGTGGTTACTCGGCGTTCCAAAAACTTGGTTTTTAACAATAGTTGCAGTAATTTTATCTATAATTCCGATGGTAGGTGCATGGTTAGTATGGATCCCAGTTTCTTTATATTTAATTATGATAGGAAATACATTAAACGGCACTATCCTTCTTTTGTATGGTTTACTATTTGTTTCAACAATAGATAATATTCTTAGACCGTATTTTATATCTAGAAATTCTAATGTAAGCACTTTTGTTGCTATTATTGGTATTGTTGGAGGTCTTTATACCTTCGGAGTTATAGGCCTTATAATAGGTCCATTAGTATTATCTTATATAATTATAATTATCGATTTCTACAGACAAGGGAAATTAAACGAATTATTTAGAGAATGAGATTAAAGACAAAAAATTTGAGGTGGTTTGCAGGCAGGCCAGTGGTAATTATAGGTAAAGAGACTTCTAAAAAACTTAACATACATGTAGATGAAAGAATATATGTAAGACATAATAGCAAGAAGATATTTGCAGTAGTAGATATTTTTCATGGACTTGTCAAAACAAATGAAATTGGTTTGTCTAACGAAGTGTCTGCTGTTTTAGGCAGTAAAGAAGGAGAATACGTAAATCTAGAAGTAGCTAACTTGTTTGCAGGTGCAAGATTGATTAGAAAAAAAATAGATGGTGCAGAGTTAAACCCTGAAGAAATAAAAACAATTGTTACTGAAATCACGAATAACAATCTTACTGAAGCAGAACTAGCATACTTTCTTGCTGCAGAAAAATTAGTTGGAATGTCTCACAAAGAAACGATTGCTTTAACTGATGCAATGGTTAACACTGGAAGAAAGTTAGATTTCGAAAAAGAAATAATTGCAGATAAACATTGCATTGGAGGTATTGCCGGAAATAGAACTACGCCTATTGTTGTTTCTATTTGTGCGGCAGCAGGATTAACTATTCCTAAAAATTCTTCAAGGGCAATTACATCTGCTGCAGGAACTGCTGATGTCATGGAAACTATTACAAAAGTTGAGCTTTCACTTGAGGAAATAAAGAAAGTAGTTAGAGATGTTGGTGCTTGTTTAGTTTGGAATGGTTCATTAAACTTGTCTCCTTCTGACGATAAATTAATCCAAGTAGAAAGACTGCTTAACCTTGATGTTGAACCACAATTATTAGCCTCCATATTATCTAAAAAAATTGCGGCAGGCTCAAATAGAATTTTGATAGATATACCATATGGCGGCGGTAAGATGAAAACAAAACACGATGCAAAAAGATTAGGTAATCAATTCAAAGATCTTGCAGGACATTTTAACGTTAAGCTTAGACCTCTTTATACAGACGGTAGACAACCTATCGGAAACGGGATAGGGCCTGTTTTGGAAATGAAAGACGTTATTTCAGTATTAAAGAATGAACCTGACTGTCCCAAGGATTTGAAAGAGAAAGCTATCTTATTGGCAGGAGAAATATTATCCATGTGTGGAATGTTTTTCGCAAGTAGCAAAGCAAGACACATCTTAGAATATGGAGGCGCATATGATAAATTTAAAGAAATAGTCAATGCACAAAACGGAACAAAAGATTTTGATAAGAGAGTTGCTGCTCTAAGAACTGCTAAATATTTTCACTATGTTTATGCTCATAAAGAGGGAGAATTAGTTATTGGCAACTCAAAGCTTAACGAGTTGTGTAGAATTTTAGGAACTCCAGAAACTGCTACTGCAGGAGTTTATCTCCATATGCACAACGGCAGCGTAAAAGAAGGAGATAAGATAATGACTCTTTATTCGGAAAATCCTCAAAAGATGGAAGATGGACTTCAATTCATAAAAGAAGACCACATCTTTACGATTAATTAATTTTTATATTATTACTAACAGAATTTTTTGTTGAAACATAAATCTTAGGAGAAAGATCTTTTCTCTTTTTAATCATCGTTCTATGAAGGTTCAGAGCAATCTCTGGAGAATTATTATGCTCGCTCAAATGACAAAGAGTCAGATATTTTAACTTTGATTTTGCATTCTCTATTACTCCCTCAATTGATTGGCTATTTGAAAGATGCCCGTCATCCCCTTTAATCCATTTTTTTAAAAAGTACGGATAAGGGCCATTTTCTAGCATCTCAGGATCATGATTTGATTCTAAAAAAAGAATATTTGAATCTGAAACTTGCTCTGCGATACTTGGACAAATGTGGCCTGCATCTGTAATAACTGAAACTCTTTTTCCAGATTTCTTGTCTAGTACAGTGAATCCAATCGGCTCGATTGCTCTATGTACTTTTGGGAAGGAAATTATTTCCATTGAACCGAGCGCGGTGCTGTCTTCTTTTTTTATATTGTTTAACAGTTCTTCTTTTGAACATAAAAATTTATTTTCAATTAATTTTTTTGTTGCAAATACTGGAACACCATACTTTCTTGCAAATACATCTATTCCTTTTACATGATCAGAATGTTCGTGTGTAACAAAAATACCTTTTATACTTTCAACTTTCTTTCCTAAAGAGTTCATTCTTTCTTCTATTTTTTTGCAACTTATTCCTGCGTCTATTAAAATGCTAGATTTACCTTGATTAATTAAGAAACAATTTCCAGAACTTCCCGAAGATAAAGCACATACTTCCATCAATAAGGTTAATGCTAATTGATTAAAAAGCTTTGTAATAATGTATATTCTTCAAAATATATATTAAAACAGATAGATTTAAAAGTAAAAATAGAATTTTTTAATTATGTTTAAAAAAATATTTAAAAATATAGATGGAAAATGGGCAGAATTAAACTTAAATGAAGAAGCAAAAAAATTTCCAGAAATTGATTTTTCAGATCCAAAAAAATGCGATAAGTGGCTGCAAGAAATACATAAAAAATATGGAGTAAAATATAGCTATGGAGGGTTTTTAGAAGATAGATCTTTTATTTGGAAAGACCATTACAATTCCGAAAATGGATTTTTTATTCATGAAGGAGTAGATTTCAATGTCCCCCTAGGAACTGAAGTTTTTTTATTTGATGATGGAGAAGTTGTTGAAATAATTAGGGACTCAAAAATGCATGGCGGTTGGGGAAATGCTGTTGTTTTCTGGATTCCAAGAATAAGCAAATATGTAATCTATGCTCACCTTGATAAAAAATTAGGTGTTTCCTTGAACAGTAGATATGCTAAAGGCCAGAAAGTTGGAATTGTTGGCGGAGAGAGTGAGAATGGGCATTATTTTCCACATTTACATTTACAATTCATGGAGAAGAAATTTGCGAATAATTATAAAAGATTTTTTGATGTTGGAGGATATTCTGCTAAAAGCAATAAGATGTTAAAATATCTTTTTGACCCTGTTAAGTTTGTGAAATAAATATTCTTAAAAACCCTCAATTCTAAGAACTTTTAGGCCCAGATGGCACAAAGTACCAATTCGATTGGTTCATGCGTTCCACTGGCTGCTAAACGCTGCCCAGATGGCACAATGGTACTGCGTCGGTCTTGAAAACCGATTCCTTACGGAACTCCCAGTTCGATTCTGGGTCTGGGCGTATGAGGGGGTGAGCAAAATAAAATGGCTCGAGCAAAAAATAATTACAGATTACCTCTAAAGAAAGAATCTATTCAAAGGTGTACAAATAGGCTTTCCACCTGTCATATTGGAAAATTAAAACATTCTCTAGATTTTTATTGTGAAGAAGGAACTCCTATTTATGCAGCCAGAGGAGGGTCGGTTGTTTTTATAAAAAAAGATTCTAATGTTGGCGGAATCCAAAGAAAATTCTACCATGAAGGAAATCGACTAGTCTTAGAGCATGAAAATGGAGAGTATTCTGCATATGAACATATGAGATATAGTGGTGTTGTTGTTGATATAGGTCAAAAAGTAAGAAGGGGCCAATTAATTGCTTATTCAGGAAATACGGGCATAACTATGGCTCCTCATTTGCATTTTGAAGTTTTTAATAATCCTAACAGAAAAAAAGAGGAAGGAACAACACTGCAGATTACATTAAAAGCTCTTCTCGAGACTTCAAATTAAGAATTTAGAGAAACCTTTAAAAAGGGTGATTTTGTAATCATTTTAGATCGTAGTGAGTCTAAAGAAATTTAGATTTGTTTTGGCTTTGCACACTTACGTTTTAACGACGTGAATGCAAAATTACACAAAAATAAAGAGTTAGTCTCAAATATAAAACATGGGAGCACCTAATAAACCAAAAGCAGGAAGTCAGCAATATTGGCCTAGAAAGAGAGCTGAAAGAATTTTGCCAAATGTTAATTGGAATCCTATAAAATCTGAAAATAATAATTTACAAGGTTTCATCGGATATAAAGTCGGAATGACTTCTGTTTTTGTAAAAGATGATACAGCAGATTCTATGACTAAAGGAAAAAAAATTATCCTTCCAGCAACAATTATTGAGTGCCCAGGAGTTAAGATTTATTCTGTTCGATTTTATAAAAATAAAAAAGTTGTTGGTGAAGTAATTGTTTCTAATGAAAAAGATTTAAAGAGAGTTGTCAAAGTTCCTAAGCAAGCAGGAAAGATTGAAGATTTCAAAGCTGATTTCGATGATTTAAGAGTTATTGTATATTCTGAAGTTAAAAAAACAGATATCAAGAAAACACCAGATATGATTGAATTAGCTATAGGTGGAACAAAAGATCAAAAATTAGCATTCGTTAAAGAAAAAACAGGAAAGTCTATTTCTGTTTCTGAAGTATTCCCTAAAGGATTAGTAGATGTTAGAGGAGTTACAATAGGTAAAGGATTACAAGGCCCAGTTAAAAGATTCGGAATTACATTAAAATCACACAAATCCGAGAAAGGTGTAAGAAGACCAGGTTCATTAGGCCCATGGCATCCAGCTAGAGTTACTTTCGTAACAGCAATGGCAGGACAATTAGGTTATTTCACTAGAGTTTTATTAAATAATTTAATCTTAAAGTCTGGAAAGATAAGCGAAATGAATATTAACAAAGAAGGCGGATTCAGACACTATGGAAATATTAAGACAGAATTTTTAGTAATAAATGGCTCACTACAAGGACCTCAAAAAAGACCTTTGTTATTGACACCGTCATTTAGACCAACTAAAAGACAAACAAAACAAAAATTGGAGTTCATTGAATTAAGATAAAATGGTTAAAGCAAAATTATTCGACGCAAATGGAAAGGAAAAAAGTTCTGTTGAATTACCTAAATTAATTTCCGGAAATATTAGAAGAGATATTTTAGCTAAAGTATTTGAAGCACAAAAGAGAGAACAGCCATACGGCGCTATGGATTTTGCAGGTAGAAATTATTCCGCTGCAGGTATTTTAAGAAGAAAGAGACATGCATGGAAGGTTACATATGGAAAAGGTATTTCTAGAGCTCCAAGAAAAATTATGTCTAGACATGGACAGAGTT
>CAZCGJ010000031.1:0-5110 GCA_964498295.1 Candidatus Woesearchaeota archaeon
TTATCTTGTAAGCCATAATGTATTGTTTGAAATAGTGGTTTATAAAGGTTTTGGGAAGTAAGATTGGAAGCTGGGATAATTTTATAAAGTGGTTTTGTATCAGTCTTTTATGAAAAGAGGAAAGGGATTTTTTAATTTGATAGTTTTTGCTATTTTAGTTTTCTCATTTAATCTGGTTTTGTCTTATGAATATGATGCTTCAAATATTTCAATTGATCCAATTCAAATTATCGGTGAACCTATTTCTGGAAACTTCGTTTTGAGTTTGGCAGAGGCACCTGTTAACTTAATTTTCTCTTCTGAATTCGGAAATATTACTCTTAAAGAACTTTTAACGAACGATGGTAAAAGTCTTGGTTGCGAAGAGTATAACTGTTCTGGTATTTATTCTACTATCGATAACGGTGCAACTTCTATTTCATTAGATGTTTTGCCTTCTGGAATTGCATATGGTTTGCTTTTTACAGGATCAGACATTATAGCTGAAAGTTTTGATGTATCCTTTTTTTCGCAGTTTGAAGAATCTGAAGATATTCCTTTAAGTATTCAAATTGGCAGAGATTTTCACTGGTATTTTAATACTCCTTCAAATAATATTACTAATTATGTTCAAATGTCTTACGGTTGTTTTAATCCTTCCACTGTTTTAACAAATGGAAATATTAATTCTTTAGGATACTGTGAAGAAGTTAACCTAAACGGTTCTTCCTCTTATTATCTCGGTGCAAATATGTCAGGTTCTGGGGCGGGAGATTTTATCTTCTCACTAACTCGTGATGGGATTGAAATTGGAAACTGCCTTCTTTCTATTTCTTCTGCTGTTTTTACAGAGCCAGTTGGATGTTTTGTTAATTTAAATGATAAACAATCTTCAGGAAAGTTTGAAGTTTGTGTGAGAAAACAGGAAGATACTTCAAACGTATATAGTGTAAAAAAAGAAACAACAGGAACTAATTGCGGTAATTATGCTGGCGGTGCCAAGGTTGCTGATTACTCTCTATTTGCTAAAATTCCTTACTATTCTTCTTTGAACGGAGAAATTAATCTTGGAGAAGGATTTGCAAGTTCTGCATTAGATTCTGTCAATTCTTATATTTCTCAAGTTTATGGTGGAAAATGTTCTTCTGGTTGTGTTGTTCCAATAATTTTTTATGGTAATAATGTTCACATAAACGCTTCCAGTTTAGGCTATCAATACACTTCTAATTCTGGTCCTGAATCAAGCTCTAGATTCTATTCTCTTTTGGGAGATGTTTATCGAACTTCTTTTTCAGAAGTTATTTCTTTGAGTTCTTTTAAATGGGTTGTTAATGAAAGAGGAAATTCCAGTTTTAATGTTTACTTAATTGGTGATGGTGCGAATAACAAACTTTTTTCTGAGTATCTATTTGCAAATCTTGCTCCTACGATTAGCTATGTTTATCCTATGAGTCCTCCTGCCGGATTAGATGTTTATTTTTATGCAGTTATTGAGAATAATTTTACTAAATTATCTTGGGACTTTGGAGATGGCAGTGCTGTTGTTGAATCTACTGCTGCCTATACAAAACATAAATACTCAAACGTTTCTTCAGATTTTAACTTGAGCGTTACGGTTTCAGATATAAATTCTTCTACTAAAAAAACTTTTGTTATAAAAACAGTTTCTCCTGAGAATTATATAAATGAAACTTTGGACAATAAGAGAGCAAATTACAATCAAATAAATTTAGCAGTCAATAGTTTGGCTACTCTCTATAAGGATTTTGTCAAGACAAAATTACGGTTAGATTTTATTCAGGATGAATTTAATCAAATAGAAATATTAAGGGCAAGTGCACTTTCTTCTGACGATTTTCTAAACATTGTTAATAGAATTACTTCATTACCCATTCCCTCTTCTTTTAGTGCGTATGAGTCTAAGTCTGGTGTTATTGATTTTTCATATTCTTCAGTAGATCCTTCATATGTTGCTGAGATTGTTTCTGGTAATTATGGTTCTTTTGAAGAATATAAGTCTCCAATTTATACATGGCAATTGAGGAATATTCAATCAAGTTTGACAAAAAAGAAATTTAGATCTATTGATGAAAGTGGAATAAAAACGGAAATAATGACTACTTATGATTTAACAATAAAATCAAAATCAGACGAAGATTCTTATTTAATAATTCAAGAACCTTTATCTACTCTTCATTTTAGTTCAGAAGTTTCGGCTAAAGATATCAATGGAACGGCTTCATATATTACTCTTTCTCCTTTGGAAGAAAAAATATTTTCCTTTTTTGTTGAAGGTTCTAAAGATGTTGTTATGTTTGTTTCTCCTTCTTTGAAGAGTATTACTTTGAATAGTGATGTTTCTGTGTGTATTATTAATGGAATTTGTCAAAAGTCTAGTGGAGAAAATTTTGATAATTGTCCACAAGATTGTAAGAATAGGGTACCTATGATTTTGTCATACATTGGTTTGGTATTATTGCTCCTAATTATTTATACTGCATTACAGCTATGGTATGTTATCAGATATGAAATCTTTTTGTTTAAAGATAGAACTTATCTTTTTAATTTGTTAGCTTTTATTAACAATGCAAAGTTGAATAATAGGCCTAGAGATGAAATTTATTCAGTATTGATGTCTAGAGGATGGTCTCATGAACAAGTCGATTACGCATTTAAGAAATCAGAAGGAAGGAATACTGGAATGTTTGAATTGCTACCTGTTCAGAAGATTGTAGCACGTATGGAAATGAAAAAGGCTCAAGAAAAGAGATCTGAAAAAATTGCTCCCCCAACTAGTACTTACCAGAGGCCTCTGCCTGGTAAATCTGCTACTCAAACCAGATTTCCTCCTAAAGTTAATCGTTCAAACGTAGGACAAAATATAAGAAGAGATAATTTGGGGATGAAATAGTAAAAATATAGATAAATAATACAAAAGATTATAAATGCAGAAAAAATAAAATTAATATGGTGATGAAAAAGTTTAAAGAATTTACAAAAAAGTTGTGGATGAAGTTTTTCAAGTCTCAAGGACAGGTTAAACTTGGTTTCTATGGGCCTCCAAATGCTGGTAAAACTAGTTTGGCAAATAAAATTTGTCAAGATTGGCTTGGCGAAGATATTGGTACAGTTAGTAAGATTCCTCATGAAACAAGAAATGTTCAATTTAAAGAAAAAGTTGAAATTGAAAAGAATGGTAAGAAATTAGAATTTAAGTTGGTTGACACTCCAGGTATTGCAACAAAGATTGATTTTGAAGAATTTTTAGCATTTGGTTTGAGTAAGAAAGAAGCACACTCGAGAGCTAAAGAAGCTACACAAGGTATTATTGAGTCTATTAAATGGCTTGATGATATGGATGCTGTTGTAATTGTTCTTGACTCGTCGGAAAATCCTTATTCTCAAGTTAATATTACTATCATTGGAAATCTTGCTGCAAGAAATATTCCTGTTTTAATTGTTGCAAACAAGATAGATTTAAAAAAGTCAGATATTAAGAAAGTAGAAGCAGCATTCCCCGAGTATAAAGTTGTAGGAATTTCTGCAAAGAGTGGTGAAGGTATAGATAGCTTTTACGACGAAATATTTAAATTGGTGAAAAAGGTAAAATAAAAAGATGGTGAAAAAACAAAAAAAGAGTGTTAATGCTAATAGCAATTCTAGTAATCTTAAAGGTATTGGTGGATGGTTATTATTTTTTGTGATACTTCTTTGTTTGAATGTTATTACTGGTTTTTTTGGAGTAATTTCTTTTTTTATGATTGAATTTCAAAATTCTCTTCTTTTTGCCCCATTAACTGTCATTAGTTGGATTTTATCAATTCTTGTTTTAGTTTTAATTTTAAGAAAGTCTAAGAATACTAGAAAGTTAACTATTACTGCTCTTTCCATTTCTATCTTGCTTTCTGTTTTGGCTATTATATTTGCAATTACAACTCTTTCAGGATTCGGCGATTCTATGAGTGATGCGACTTTCTCTACTCTTTTAAGTATCATAATTAGATCTCCTATTGGCATAGTTTTCTCTATCCTATGGATAGTCTATTTTATTAAATCAAGGAGGGTGAAAAACACTTTTGGGAATTAAAATGGCTGCAAAAAAAGAAGTTGATAAGAAAGAGTTGACTATACATTTTATGCCTTATTCTGAAATTGCTAAAGAAGATGGTTTGGCAAGAATAAAGAAATTAATGGGTTTGATTTTAGAAAATAAGATTATTATTTTACAAGGTAGACTAAAGCCTGAAGAAGAAACAAAGTTAATTGAAACTACAATGACTCTTATTGGTAACTTGAAAGGATTCCAAGGTGTTGAGATTTCTACTTTATCTGGTGATGCAGATCAAAATGTTTTTGACAAGGTTAGACATAACATTGCTAGAATATTAGTTGGTGAACAAGATGCAATTACTTTAATCGGTCCAGCTACTTTTATTAAGGAAATTAAGAAAGATCCTAAGAAGATCGAATTAATGTTAAAAAGAAGATAAATTTCTAAATATTTATATAGTTATCTAAGCGCGTTTATTCTATGAAAAAAGTAGGGTATTTGTTGATAGGATTAGCTTTAGTTTTTAGTGCGATCTATTTCGGTTTAAAGATTACTGGGAATGCGACTTTTACTTTCCCTCATGTTTTTAATGATACAACTGTTCCAGGTGTATTTGACAATCTTCCCAATACCTTTCAAGGTCCAGGAGTATGGACTACTAATATTGAAGGGGCTAGGAAGTATGCTAAAGAAAATAATAGGTTTTTTATTTTTATGTTGAGTTCGCCAACATGCGGCGCTTGTCTGACAGCGGATGGTGCTATTTTTACTAAGAAAAGTTTTTATGATTGGGCAAAACAAAGTAAAATTGCACTTGTTGTTGCTCCAGGTAATAATTTGAATTCACCTACTACAAAAGAATTTATTAAACTTTATCCAGATTATACTGGTTTTCCAGCAGTATTGCTTGTTGACGAGACTACTGGCATAAATCATTTTGGGGTTTTTTGGGCTATTGTAGGTTATCCTCGTGCGGGTAAAGAGCTACTTCTTGGTCCGGCTGGTTTCGCTGATATGATAAATCATGTTGTCTCTAAGTATGACGATATGGTCAATGGAACAATTATGTCTTCTAATCAT
>CAZCGJ010000031.1:5120-6309 GCA_964498295.1 Candidatus Woesearchaeota archaeon
TAACTGCTACTTCAACTGTTCTTTATCCTAATACTACTCTAAAAAAGAATAATCTCTATAATGATTATGGAGATAATGGATTATCGGTTATACTTAACAATCATGATAAATCAAAGGAAATAGTTGATTGGTATAAATTTGCAAATATTTCTTCTGGTAAAAAATATTCAGTGAAAGCTGTTGATGTTGTAGACGGAATTCTTAAAGGAGAGATACTTATCTATAAGCGTTCATGGAGTTATAGTGGAGATTATATGAGTTTGGATTCTAGAAAGAATGTAGTATTTAATATGTCTCCTTGGGGTAAGGCGTCTTTCTATTCTGGGATTAATAATGCAAATAATAATATTCCTTTTAAGGAAATAAGTTTAATAGGATTGAGTAAGGGATATACTTTTACTGCAGCAAGTAATGAAGATATTTATATGAAAATATGGGCAGAGAATCTTACTCTATCTCAAATTGTTGAACCTATCTATCAAAATAAGAGTCTTAATCTTTCAAATGAAACGGGAGATGACTTTAATTATAATATTCAACCGGAAAAAAGAAGATTCGGTCTTTCTTCTTTAAAAACTACCTATAATTTAGAATACGTTCAAGGAGATTTTGGTTTTATGGAGGGTGATCTTGTTCCAAATACTTCTGTTTCGAATTCTTATACAGAAGTAGTTAATAACTTTTATGAAGATAAACCTTCTGTAGGTAATCAAATATGGGATTTTATCTCTTCTTTTTCTTTCTGGAAACCTTCTTCTGATAAATTAAATATTTCATATTCTGGTGCCAAATCCGGAGAATGGACAACGGATTATAGTTCTGCTAAAGAATTATCTATTGAAAACAACAGGCCGATGATTTTATTGTTCGGAAAATCTTCTAATGAAAAATATTCTAACGATTTAATTAAAAATGTTTTGAATTCTCTGGCTTGGAAAGAATATGCAAAGACAAAAGGACTGCCTCTTGTTATTTTAGATTTTTCAAATACGTCTTCTATCTCGCGTGAAGCAATGAGGATTTATCCAAAAGATAATCTTGGTGAAATTGTTAAACTACCTACTTTATTATATCTAGATTCAAATCAAGAAGTTTTAGGGGCTTGTGTTTATAGAAAAGGTATTGATTGTAATGGAATAAAAGCTTCAGTTAATGTTACAAACTTTGTTGAAATTTTAGAATCTTATAC
>CAZCGJ010000031.1:6409-7938 GCA_964498295.1 Candidatus Woesearchaeota archaeon
GGCGCGGTTTCTGATCCGATTGTTTTGCCAGGTTCCCACATTTACAATACTTATCAAGATAGTTACGGTACATTGAAATGGGCAGAGGAGCCTATTTATTATCAGGGGGGAAATATTAAAATTTTAGCAACTGGTGCACAGGTTGGAGAATGGACTTATGACTGGGAAGCGGCAAAAGCATTATCTAAAGTTAATGGAAGGCCTGTAATTCTTTGGTTTTCTGGAAGCTCTTGTTCGGCTTGTGCCTCTACGATAAGCGGTGTATATTCAAAACCAGAGTTTAAACAATGGTTAAGAGATAATAAATTTAATATAGTTTATGTGAGTGGGGATTGTCTAGATAGGAAGCATAAAGATTATGCCTCTTGTAACCCTACTTTAAAGGAATTCATGAAACTTTATCCCGCGTATACTGGCTATGGGGTGCTCTTTCTTATAGATGGAAATGATTATTCTAGAGCCTTTTCTATTTATTCTACCTGGGTAGGTTCTAATTTAAGAACATTAAGTAGCGGTTATATTGAATTTTTAACAACCCCTAGCAGTTTTGCAGAGTCAGTAGATTTTTCAATTAATTCGAGAGATGATTCTTTAAATACAAGTAAGCCATATGTTTCTCCTGTTTTATTAAATATAAATTCTCAGAAGAAGAATTATAATTTGTATAATGAATACAGTACTAATAGCTTGATGTGGCGTTGGGATACTAAACATCGAAGTCAAGATGTAGTTGATTGGTATAATATTACTGGTGTTGTTAGTGGGGGAAAATATTCTCTTCGTGCAATTAATGTTACTGATGCTAGACGTATGAATACAAATAGTAGCAGTCCTATGTTAAAGACGGCTTCAGATGTTAGAAATATAGGTAAGGTTTCTTTATATTCTGGTTTAGATAATGCTAATAATAATATTTCTTTTAAAGAAATGGGTTTAAATGACTTAAGTAAGGGTTATCAGTTTACTGCTATAAATAATCAGAATGTTTATCTGAAAGTTTGGAGAGAAAAGGTTAACTTTTCTAAGTATGATACTTATAAGAGTTATCGGGATGCAAATAATATAAGCAATACTTCTTTTTATGATAGTATTGAGTATAATTTAGAATATTATAGGATTTAGGAGGATTTATTTTCTATAAAACTTTATAAACCTCTAATTAGTAATTTGTTTATGGATAGGAGAGGTTTTGGTGTCAATTCTAGAAATTTTGTAAAAGGGAATAATATTGCTAAAAATCAAGAGAATAATTTTGATGATGTTCCGTTACCTGCGGAAGTGCAGAGAGATTTAACTCCTATTTTACCTAAGAGTAAATTCAATATAATTGTTTTTGTAATACTTGTTTTAGTTTTAATTCTTGGTGGTGGAATTATCTATTTACTTTTTTTTACAGATAATGATGTAACTAAAGTTCCGCCTATTACTTCAAATAAGACTAATTCATGTTCTATGGTAGATATTTCAGTATCTAGTTTATCTGCAGATACATGTTATGAACAAAATGAATCTACCTTGAAAGTTTTTGT
>CAZCGJ010000032.1:0-1281 GCA_964498295.1 Candidatus Woesearchaeota archaeon
TTTTAGATAACCGTCTTCAGCCGGCTCATAAGAATTTCTAGATAGCATGTACCGTGGATGGGATTCGAACCCACGCAAAGCATTCTGGTGACGCAGACCGGGCTCGAACCGGCATAAGCCTGTTTGAAAGACAGGGGACTTAGTCCTAGTTAGTCTACTGCGCCAAATTTATACCAGTCAAATTGTTGCGCTGTTCTTTTTCTGTGACAGTTCGCACATAAAATTTGACATTTTGTTAGTTCAGTCTTAATTTTCTCTAAGGAGAAACTATTGGAAATCATTTCAAAGATACTAAAAGTCTTCGTAGATCTATCTAAATGGTCAAACTCCAAACAACAAAACTCTTTTTCTGAACATAAAACACAGCCATCTTTTGCGTATTCCATTAAAAACTTATAGGTGTTCTTACGATATTCCCTGGAATAGGCTTTAGCTTTATCTTTATAGAGCTGTTTATTCTTTTGATAGTGCTCTCTCTGATAAATTTTATTACAGGTTTTACACCAAGTATTTAATCGAACACCAGTCTTCTTAGCAAACTCTGTTAGAGGCTGTTCTTCATTACAAGAAGTACATATTTGGGTCATAGTTTTAGCTCCTATCTAAGTAGGCGCTGATCTTATGACTTTCAAATTATAATAGCAATGAAAATATTAATGAACAAGGGGTGTAATGGAATGGGCACCAGCCCTTTGTTTTAGGAAGGAATCGAACCTCGCCTTCGTTGTTTTTGGTACGGATAATCCATTACTATCGGTTCATCAAACTGATTCTACTAATGTTTCACGAAGCTCTTTTCTGAGCTCCATAAGAAGAACACCCAATCTGTTCTTCCCTTTACGATCTGCACCCCACCCCCAGTACCAATCTACTGGTGAGTCTTCCACGAGCTCAGCCTCTCCAGTAGCGAGAAGTTCCTGCTTGAGATCCTCATGCTGAGTGAACTTAGCCTTGATAGCCTTACGCATCACATCATCCCTTGCAGATTCCCAATCTCTACGCAAAGGCATGTCTTTACTGCGGCCAACCTTGGCCGCGTGGTCTGGAGAAGGTTGAATACGAACTAGGTCTTGGCTTCCTTGGTCCAAGAACTTCATCGCCTGGAAGTAATGTTCAGTGGTGGCCCAAACTTTCCCATCTAACTTGATAGGAGCAGGATAGAAATTAGAACCACAATAGAAAGGCTTAGACCTTCCGTAGAATAGAATCTGCTCACTCATCTCGTAACCCTTTCAGTATTGCTTGCGCCAAATCTTCTAACGTATGCACCACAGGAACATG
>CAZCGJ010000032.1:1381-7388 GCA_964498295.1 Candidatus Woesearchaeota archaeon
TAAGTGGCTCTAAGCTTTCTCCAGCATATATAATCTGCATTATTCGCCTCGCTAAATTTATGGCTGAGAGACAAGGATTCGAACCTTGATTAGTGGGGTCAGAGGCCACTGTCCTGCCGTTGGACGATCTCTCAATATCAAATGATCAAAGGGCGACATGGGGTATTTGTCTAGCGCCTTGCCAGAGCCCATAGCTGGGGCTCTGCTGGGAATCGAACCCAGATCGTTTTTTTCCATAAAAAAGATAACCCATTATCTACGGATCATTAGAATCTTTTTACCCTACGACTTCAGCATCAGAAGTTTCTGGTGCAGGAAGGGCGGGGATG
Source organism: Candidatus Woesearchaeota archaeon (assembly GCA_964498295.1). Taxonomy (GTDB): domain Archaea; phylum Nanobdellota; class Nanobdellia; order Pacearchaeales; family GW2011-AR1; genus CABMGO01. The sequence goes on from CAZCGJ010000032.1 coordinate 1,711, forward strand.
CTGTCTGCTGACAACCCAATCATGCCCTGACAAAGAACCCCAAAGGCCGCAGCCAATTCAGGGTTCGACTCCAGAGTATTCTGCGTCATCTTTGCAAGAATTTCCTTCTCCACCGAAGGGGTATTAGCAAGGAGCGCATTGATCTCTTCTCGACGAGAAGCAAGGTTCAAGCGTACATTATCCAGCTCTCGCGCTGCTTGGACAATCTTCTGCGCTTCCTCCGAAATTGGCAACACAAGGTCAACTTGAGTGATACCATCGGCCCTCTCAATGGCTATAGCGATTGCCTCTTCTTTGGAGCATCCTTCGTCTTTCATTATCTCTTTGATCTCATGCGCCGAAGGCTCTTTCACAAACTCTACGATAAGATCCCAGCCAGTGGGAATCTTATCTGTCTCTTGCCATTTCTGACCCACTCGAGGATTTCCATAGTAATCCCTAAGTCCCCTATTCGTCATGCTCGTAAAGATTCCGTCATACGCCCAGCCTTCTGGTGTGCCGCCAAAAGGACGAGTCGGACTAATTCGCTGACCCGAAAGGGCACTGAAGGCCTTAATGAAACCTTCTATTTTTTTACCAAAGGTTGTCTGGAAGTCTGCTTCCATTTGCGCACGAAGCAAAGGTTGCTTCTCTGCATATTGCTTCGTCGCCCCCACAAGCTCGACGTCTATGGCGGCTAGTTGCTTTTTGAGCTCCTTTACACGAGCCTGCACCAGCATGTTGACGATCTCACTATTACCAATAGTGAGGGAGATCTGAGGATTCACTGCAGTCATTACTTCAACTTTTGAGCGAGCCATTTTTCTTCGTTCTTCTTAATTTCTCTTGCGGTAACCATTAGCTGTCAACTCTTCTTTACTAATCAGGGGCGATGTATTGACCTTCCCCTTAATCGTATTCGCTAGCTTCTCAGCACCCCCTCCGATGACCTCGATGAGGGCATCGTTCCAGTTGCTTGCTGATAGATTTACTCCACCAAATAGTCCCTTCCAGATTGGGCCATGTCTGAACAAGTAAGCTTTCAAGTGCCATTCATATGTATAATGCCACTTGATATCTTTATAAGCTTGTTCAGCTCCTGTCACTCTACCAAGAAGTGAAGCTCGTTGCTTCAAACATGGTTGGCAAGGACCATCTTTCCAGTTGCAGCAAGGGGAATAATATGGAAGGCCGACTAAAATTGTAGTCTTCTTCTTCTCGTTGAGATTACCCAGAAGAGTCTGGACGTTAGCCGTTCGCTCATCTGGTTTGATCTCTCCCGACTCACTCACTCCTACGTACAGATTGTACGTAGAGATGATAGCTTCATCGTATCTCCTACCTGCAAGTTCTAGAAGCCTAGGCTCCCACTCAGTAGGTTCTGTATATATTTTCATTCATTTTCCTTCACAGAGATGTGCCCATACTCGGATTCGAACCGAGGTTGACGCGGGTTTAGAAGCCGCCGCTAAGCCGCTCAGCTATACGGGCATGAGCGCTTTATGGACGCTCAGGAGTTGGCTTGAAGACTCTGTCTTGGTTGGGCTGGATGCAATAGCATTTCCCATCTTCAACTTCCATTGGAGTATCACCACAAGCAACAAGGCATGCACCTTGATTAAAAGCTCGAGGCTTGATTATCGTATAGGTAAGAACCATATGACTAACCCATCCTACCCACCAACCAAACATTACTAATAAAATTTCATCGCGTTCGACTCCCTTTACTACGCGCATAGTCCATGGCATCCGTCCAGCCTCGTGCCGAGGCAGGGAACCTTGCTACTGGAGGAGGTGCTTCGTTGATAGGCGGAGGCAAACCTCCAGCTCTAAAGTGAGGGTCAAGCTTGCGCCACTTAAAAGCATCCTTAATTGTGATACCCTCGAAGACCATCACCTTATTACCTTCATAGGCACACTTGGCACAGTTAGGATAGAGAACTTTCATGACAAGAAAATTCCCCACCTCTTCTAGCTCCTCTACTTGGAAGCGACTATTGTCAGGAGACATGCTATCGAGCTTAGCTTTAAGCTCAGCAATCTGCTTATCTTTATAAGCTTCATTCTGCTGTGCAGAATATCTCACTTGTTCGACTTCTCGGGCTGCATGCTCAGCAGCACTAGTACAGCGGCAGATCATTTCAAAATCCTTTTGCTAAACCTGTTTAGCTTTTTCCATTTAATCTTAAAGCTTGTAGACTCAACGCCACCAAACATTTGGGCATTTGAATGGAGTTCAGCAAATGCTGTTAAGATCCATGTCGCTGCAAACGGTGAACTACAAAATGAATTGACATCGCTGGGATCAGCCATATGAGCACGCATATCCCCTGCAATGAGACTACCAATGATTTCATCGCCATCTATCTCCATCCAAGTTTCATAAGATACTTGAGCATGATTAGGGAAGTGTTGCTTCCCCTCAGAATCTACTGTCCTACAGTAGGGCTTACCACAGTCGTGAAAGATATGGTAAGTACGAATCAGATCAAGGGGTAGAAGTTGGCTCTACAGAAACTCACAGTTCTGCAGTAGCCAATCAGGTAGCCTCCACTCGAAGTCGCTCTCTCCACTCTTGAGAAAGCGAAGCAGGTCTTCAAAGTGAAGAGCCACTGACTCCCCATGTTCTAAGATATTTTGTGTTTGGAATTGATAACAGTTCCGCATATCGAGCAGACACTGTTCTTTGGTGAGCTAGGTATTCATCACTTATCGTCTCCGACTGTCATCTCAGCGCCACATATATAACTAGGTGGACTTGGTGGCCATACAGCTAACATTACTTCTCGCAACCTAGCACTTGTGATCAACCACTGACGACCGCCAGATACGAATGTCTGTCCAGGAACCGGAGCACTATCTCCAAGCTTGTCACAGGTAATAAGCACTCCGCCATAGCGCGAGATGTCAAAATCAATTTGCATTAACTTAATCCTTTGTCTGTCCATGGCTGCTGCTTAGTGGGCTCAATGAATATAGTGACTTTGCAGTAAGGGCAATAGATCACATTTACAGAGCCATTTGCTGTGCTCAAAGACACAACATCACTTTTATCGTAGCCAAGCAATGTGAGACAGTTGTCACAACGAACTCGTAGAGATGGCAGTTCTGATATAACCCTAATCATTTGTCAGCCCATACTTCTTTAGATCTTTTTTACAGCACTGTTGCTCAACAGTCCTGTATTTCTTTCCCCAAGTTCCAGAAATAGGGAAAGACATATAAACATATCGACCGCTCAGTGGGTCCGTAGCATAACGACTTTCATAGTCGTAATCATCGCCGGCATAGACACTGACCCACATAAACCAAATTCCATTTCTCTTACGGAATTCAGTACCATCAGGAGCTGTGTACTTATTCGGATCATAACCCCAAGGCTTGCGATTAGGATTCTTGGGATGGACAGGCGGCTCTAAGAGCTTCCCATTCAGAGGATGCACATAGAAGGCGCTTCCATGTCGAGACTTCCATAGGCGGACATAGCCACCTTCCAAACGACTCTTTACACAAGGATGACCCTCTTCATCGAGCACGACATTTCGTTCGACGTAGTGCCACAAATGCTGCATGATGTGGTTCTGAATCGTGGACTTAGGGTCAACGTGTTCGCGCAACTCACTATAAACATCGTCCCACTTGCGTCCCACATTGCTTTTCAAGAAGCGACGAAGTGGATTCAAGTTCTCATTAAACTCTTTCTCCAGCCCCTGACTCCAAGAGAATCTTTTCATAGAATCAGTACGTGGCATATTCTCAAGAGCTTCAATGTCTTTACGATGATTTGTAAGGAAGACTCTTTCGCGTTCAACATGCAAGTTAGGATTGTCATGCCCACGACGTGGACGCTCAGCAAGGAGCTTGGACATGTCGGGCCTCATATTAACTCCTTTGACTATTGACTCTTTGAAAATATAGTCTTACAGTATCGAGATAACAAGATTCGAAAACTGTATTTTCAATTCAAAGGAGCCAGACATGAGAGAAAGACCAAGTTAAGTACTGGAATATTGTTAAAGATTTGGTCACTTCTATTCAGAAGCGTGCAGGGTATACCAACGTGCAGGTACTTTAACTTTACACCCCCGGGGTGGCATGGATCGAACATGCGACGTTCCCGCCCCAAACGGGACGCTCTACCTCTGAGCCACACCCCGATACAATGAGCAAGTTTATTCAGTTGGACTTTTTTCAGTTGGACTTTTTCTATAATCCAGATAACCCAACCAATTCGGCTCAAAGATGACCTCTATAACGGGACTCGAACCCGCCACCTCGCCCGTAGATATGGGCTGCACTTCCACCGTGCTTTATAGAGATAAAGGCCAAGACAGCAGTCGGTTTCCCAGACAATAGTCGGCCAAAAGAATCAATCCTATTTAGAGAATAAGTCTGGTGCGAAGACAGAAAAAGACTTTCCTTGAACAGCAATTAGCAAAGATTAAATCTCTTTAAGTCCACAAATGGCTTGGCGCTCTCCCCCCAAGCTTCTCGGCTTACTATGGGACCACAGAGAGAATAGGCCCATAGAAGTTTTGGTGCAGCTTATATGTTCTAATAGGCAGGTGGGCTAATTACTTCCCACAAGAGATGATTGAGGACCAAGGACACGGCTCTCAAATATGGGGGAGGCACGGATCGAACGTGCGACCTACTCCAGAGACAAGTGGCAGGCCCCAACGGCCTGTTCTTTCCTCTCCTTATCGGTGAGTTGCTCTCCCACTAAGCTACTCCCCCAAACAGGACGGGTCGCACACCTACTACCGTCCTCTCTCCATATCCTGGTGTGTACGACATCTTTCCAGTCACCTGGCGAGTCGAGGAGATGGATTGACCAAAGAATCTCAAAACGAATTAATCTTATTCGGCCAAATATTTTCAGCTTTACAATCTCGGAATGTTGATGTCATACATCAATACCAAATTCCTAGAGTCAGTTTATAAAACACAAGGTCTTGCATTACTTACTTTATATGCCCCCATGGAGAGGCTCGAACTCTCTTAGTCGGTGTCACAAACCGAGGCCGCAACCCGTTTGGCTTCATGAGGAACAAGGGCGAAAGCCCAATCAAATTTTTCTTCTTATGGGGAAAGTAGTCGGGGTTACCTGTTGTGATCTAGTTTCAATTCTCTTCCAAGAACCAGTACGATCGATGTATTCATCTCCCTCAACCCACTTTTCACCAATCGCTAACAACCGGTAACCTTCCGGCAAGGTAAAACTCCACCCTTGTTCAATGTCTTTATATTCATACTCACCTTTATTCTCTTGGTAGGTAATACGCGGAGGAAGATTTGATGGAGTCCAGCGATTGTTCTTCGCAGAACTTTCAACCCTGGTTTCTATTGGCTCAGCTAAGACAACCACGTCACCAAGGTTACGAAACCTCTTCCGACGAGCTGCCTCTTCTGCCTCTGTTGTAGCTACGGTAGTAGCTTCACAGATCGGAAGCTCAAACTTCTTTTCCAGGCTCACCTTAATCGAGTTAAAGGTATCTGCCAGCTTAGAGCTCAATTCGGTGTGTCGTTTGAGCTCTGACTGAATTGTCTTCTCGATATCTGAAAGTTCGGTAAAAATTTCAGCAATCTCTTCTCCAAACTTATTAATCTCTGCTCTCATTGAGAATCAAAAGACCTTTCTCGTCTACGATATGCCCACCTGCCTCAAGCGTTTGGATCCAGCCATCGAATTTCTCTGA
>CAZCGJ010000033.1:0-6943 GCA_964498295.1 Candidatus Woesearchaeota archaeon
TACAAGAAGGAGATGTTTTCAAAGTAGAAACAGACCTTTATGTTGCTGTAAAGAACAATCTTTACGCTTCAAAAGACACTGGTGTGAGCCAGGTTGAAATCAGTATTGGTTCTGGAAAGATTGTCATCGAAGATGACACTGAAGTCCAAATCAATGGTGAAGATGTTAGTGATGCTTCTGATTACGTAGTTACAGCTGATATTGATGCTACTACAGGATCTAGCTCTACAATTGATAGTATCAAACTTATTTGGACTGCTGATGAAGATGTCTTCTTAGCTCCAGGAAGTGACTTACTTATGCCAGGATTTGAAACAATTAAATTGTCTATGACAGGATTTGTTTCTCCAAAGGCAGAATCAACAATTGTTGAATCTAGTGATGAGAATGAAGTTGTATTAAAAACAGAAACACCTGATGGTTCCGTTACATTACCAATCTTGTACTCCAGTGCTACTGGAAATTATACAGGAATAGGTAAAGATGCTGATGACAAATTAGTCACCAACACAACTGGAACAATTATTTTCAATAGATCTCAAGACAATTGGTTTGTTGTTTCCGGATATAACGGAGACGATTATGAATCTTATGTTTTAGAGGTTACTGAAATTGATGACGCAGATGCTACTAAGAATACAACAACAATCGAAACAGTAGGAAGCGGAAAAACCTTATCTTTAGATGTTTTGGAAGCTGATGAAATTGGAAGTATAACTTTCACATTAAATGCAGCAAATCCAGACACAGAAGTTGTTAGATTGACTATGACTGCACCTGCAGGATGGACAGTAAGTACAAGTTCTCTTATCACAAAGGAAGGTTTGAAGATACAATTACCAGTGAGTACTCTTAATGAGTCTTTAGCTGGTGCATTAAATCTTTCTGACAGTACTAATCCTACATGGACAATGAGCTTCACTGAAGAAGATGAAGACGGTACTGTTAATGCTGGAACAAGCTTCACTGCTACAATTGGATTTAATTCCGATTTAGAAGTTGAAGTAGATGACACATCCTTGACTGAAATTGAAACAGATGATAATTCTGATAAATTCGCAGGATATGCTTTATCAACTCTAGCTACAAAGGTTTCTTTAGATAAGAACCCAGACCAAACAAAGTTAGAAATAACTTATGCTGGCGCTGAATCTTACGCTGAAGTATTTGTATCTGAATTAGCTGCTAGTTTTACAACTACAGAAGGTACTACAACTGGTGCAACTCAATTAGGCATGATTACATACAAAGATTCTGAAGTTTCTTCAGCTTCTGGCAAGAACTTAATCGTTATCGGTGGTTCTTGTATAAATAGTGTAGCTGCTGAATTATTGAGTGGTGCTGCTTGTGATGCTGCATTCACTGCTAAGACTGGCATAAAGGCTGGTGAAGCTCTTATCAAATCTTTCCCAAGAGGAGATAAAGTTGCTTTATTGGTTGCTGGTTACAACGCAGAGGATACAACTAAAGCTGCAACTTACCTTGTAAACAAGGGTGCTAACACAACTGTTGGTGCTGCTTTGAAGGTAACAAGTGCAACTGAAGCTACTGCTATAACTGCATAAATAAATTAACGGGTGCTAAAACACCCTTTTTCTTTTTTTTCCTTTAATTTTTAAGGAGACGAAAAACAAGAGAATTCTATTTTCTCCGTTGGAGAATTTGAACAGATAGTAACCTTTAAATACAAAAAAATCGAAGGTAAGATATGAGAAAAATTCAAACTGCTCAAGAGATAGAGAAAAAAAGAAAAAGAAATAATTTGATTCTGGCTATTATTATGGTTGCTCTTATTGGTTTGTCTAGTTTAGGTTATGCAATTATGAGTCGAGATGACAATACGAGCACAATAAACACTGCTGTTTTTGGAGGAGTTAAATTTGAAAAGTCCGGAGGCTACTGGATGACAGAAATTAATTCTAAGTTATTTTACTTTACTTATTTACCTCAAGAACTTGAAAATATTACTATCACGGGCAATTATTCTTTTGGAGACTATTATCAACAACCAGTATATGTTGTTAATCAAAATCCTGCAGTAGGAAGCATTTCATATGCACTGCAAGATGTTGCGCTAAGAATACAAGAAGCGTGTATGCAAGGAACAGAATGTACAAATAAGGATTTACCTATTAAAACTTGCAATGAGAAAGTTATTGTTTTTAATAATCCTAATTTGAATGTTACTCAGATAAATAAAGAAAATAATTGCATTTATATCGACGGTAATTTCTTTGAGGGAGTAGATAAACTAATCTATAGAATGTTAAATATAGCTTAAATTTATAAATTATAGAAGATATAAATAAATATGGCAAAAAGAAAAAAAATTGAATCCAAAAAAAGTGTGAAAGAAAATCCAAATAGAGCAGTTGAAAAACAGTTTTTTTGGTTAGTAGGAATTGTGATTGCGATAATTTTAGGTTTTGTTTTACTACCGGTTTTATACCACCAAATTTTTGAAAAATTTGAGTATGGAGGAGTTAAATTTGAAAAGATAAAAGATGGACAGTTAACTTTTTACCATGGGCAATTCCCTGTAATCTATAAAGGAACTTTTTATGCAGTTTATAATGTATACTTAAGAACTGATCCTAGAAAAAATGAAATTCCTCTTAACACAAATCTAAGTCTTTCAAAAAGAGTAAGTATTTCTCTGAATGAAGGCGCGTCTGGCTGTGAAGATGTCATGGTAGCACAAACCGAACTAGGTAAATTTTTAGGCGCCTTTCCGTTTGTAAATAAAAATATAACTACAGGATTTTATAATGCAAGCACTGCAATCGAATATAACTTAGCACATATAACTTGCAAAAATGCATCCAAAGACAACACCGTGCTTATTATTCAAAAATCAGAAACTCCTTCGATAGAATCAGGAGATACTGAAAACTGCTATATACTTAATATCGGTGAATGTAAGTATTTAGAAACCGTTGAAAGATATGTTGTTGGCGCAATGGCGCAAGTAAATAGCAAACCCCTAGAATAATAATGGATGAACAATTGTTTATCGCGATAATTCTTTCTTTTCTACCAATTATAGAGTTGAGAGCAGGATTGCCAGTAGTAATTGATTATTGTTTAAAAAATGGACTCAGCATTGGCCCTTACTTTATATTAGTAGTTCTTATCAATTGCCTTGCAATTCTTTTTGTTTTTTTCTTTATGGATTTCTTGCACGTACATTTTATGAAAATAAAATTATATAGAAAATTCATGGATAAGTATATTGAAAAAATTAAGCAAAAAGGTCAAAAATTCGAAGGTAAAGAAGACATCTTATTATATTTAGCGCTTGCCGTTTTTGTTGCAATACCTTTACCAGGTACGGGTGCATGGACTGGCGCACTGATTGCATGGTTGTTTGGATTTAATAGAAGAAAAAGTTTTATTTGGATCTCAATAGGCGTGCTTTGCGCAGGACTAATCGTGCTTGCGCTTTCTCTTGGGCTGTTTAGCCTTTTCTAAAAGGTATTTCAAGTCTGAATAAATAGGAATTTCTTTTATAGAAAATAATTTTACTGTTAAAAACCAAATTCCGACAACAAAAACTATAGATACAAAATACCAAAACAACATGTGAACTGATTCAAAATAAGAGGTTCCTGCTATCAGACCCATAAAGACTATCCTTAGAACATTTAAAATTAATAAAACGCCAAATGCAAAAGCGAAGATAAATATCCTTCTCAAGATTTTAATATTAGGTAAAGACAGTATAAGAATGAGCAATAAATAATATGCCGATCCTGCAACACAGGCATTAATAATTTCTATAGCTGTTTGATTGAACATGATTAAATTCAGTGCATAAAAAGAAACAACATCTCCTATTAAAGAAAGAATAAACGCTGAAAGATGAAAAGTGAGAGGATAAAATACTTTATAAAAAATACTCAGATTTCCCAACCCTGCTATGAAAATTAAAAGATACCTAATAATCAATGAAAGAGATTTATCCATAAAATTATATATAAAAACAAATATAAAAACTTAATGCTTTCTTACGAGACCAACAATTAACTTAATTACAAGAACTAAGATAATTAATGCAACAAGTACAACTATTCCAACAATCAGATAAGCACCTACAGAACCAAATTGTTCTTTCAATGAAGCCATCCAACTTGTGTTAGACTCGATTGTAACTGTAACTGGTTGATCGATAGATTTTCCACTGTAAATTGCATTTAAGTTGAATGTCTGTTGACCATCTTGGCTTGGTTTGAATGTCATGTAAACAGTCTTTGTTTCTGCTCTACCGACAGTTATTGTTGCAGGTTCAATACTTACAAGCTCTGCCCAAGATTCATATTCTTCTGGAGCAAGAATTGCACTTACGGAAGTATTTCCGTTGTTCTTGAATGTAACTGCAACTACTAAGTTTTCTCCAACGATTGCTGAAGAGTTAAGCTTTGCACTCAATGTAGGTTTTATAGGATCTATACAGTTTCCAGATAAACCTAATGTGTAAGTATAATCATCGTCTGAATCAGATTCTGAGTCATATTCTTCGTCATCTTCATCATATTCGAATTCTGTTGAAAGTGTAAATTTGTAATTTCTTTCTACAGCATTTTGAGGAACTATAAACGAGAAAGTAACAGAAGTTTCATCTCCACTGTCTAAATCTTCTACTTCTTTAACCATATTTATACCAAGATCTCTATTATAAAGGAAAACTTTTACCCAATCATCTTCATCGCCAATGTTTGCAACATCAACTGTTAATTCTACTGTCTCGCCACAACCAGAGCTTACAGGCCCAGTAACATCTTGAACAATAGAGTAGTATTCTTCCTTAGCAATATCAACTGAAGCTACTTTCTCAACGAAACAACCAGTGCTTCCTTTAACTTTTAAATAAACATCATATTTACCATCATCAGCTTCGCCACTTACTCTAAAGTTGAATTCAGTATCTTCTTCATCACCATCATCTACTTTTAAGTTATCAACTTCTAAATCATCATCGTTCTCTGCAATGTCAGTAACTTTTTTACCATTTTGGTAGAATACAAGAGTCAAATCATATTTTTCATCATCGTCATCATTTACTAAATCTTCAATATCTTTTGCAGTAACAGTTATATAATCCAAGGGTTTCCAGTCTTCATCCCATTCTTCTTCATCTTCTACTGTACCGAAAGAAATATTTTCTGTTGTATAATCAGAACCGCATATTTCAATTAAAATAGATTCAGACACTTGTGCATTGATTGTAGCTTTTGGGGTACCATTTACTTTTAAATAGAAAGAATAATTTCCTTTTACAACTGAAAGGCTAGGTGAAAAAGTAATTGTTATTTGAGAAGAATTAGAACCATTTTGTAATAAATTAATATTACTAGAAGATAATGTTGCAAAATTTGTAAAACTTGAAGAAGGAACAATAGATAAAACAATATTAGATTCGTTATCTGTAATATTGCTGTTGAAAACATTAAAAGTAAGTTGTTTAGAATCTCCCTTCTCAACATTAACAAGAGTAGATGATGGATTAACAACAAGAACAGCACTAGCGAAGCTAACTGCTAACAAAGCAATCGCAAAGAATGCGAGCATGAAACTTATTTGTTTTACCATGTTGTAACTTTACAATTACTACACTTTATAAATCTTTCGATTAATCCTAAATTGATTGAAGTAAACAGCTCAAAGAAATGTTTATATATTATATAATAGTAAATGCATTATGGTTAAGTCAAGAGAGAATCTTTTAGGAGCGTATGCTTTTCTTGTAGGAGTTCTATTTGCAATAATAATGGGTCTTTCTCAAAAGATATTTAATATTGCATACAGCAATACCCCTTATGCTTTCTTAGTAATCTTAGGTATTATAATAGGGTTTCTTAACGTAGGCGATCGAGATTCTATGACTTTCCTTATTGCTTCCCTTTCATTAGTCATCGTTAGCGGGTTTGGTCAGTCTGCACTAATATATGTATCTAACATCCCTTTCCTTTCTTCGTTAACTGCAATTCTTGCAGCGTTATTGGTTATGTTTGTACCTGCAACTATAATAGTAGCATTAAAGGTAGTTTTTAATCTGGCGAAAGTTTAATAATTTTTTACATAATCTTTTTAAAGGAACTAACTCAGATTTTTTTATGGCAAAAAAAGTTTCGTTTGAACCTGCACACTTTAGATACTCTGCTAGAGAATTTCTATCCAACAAAAAAGTAATTATTGATGAAAAAACATATGGAGTAGAAATATTTGATGCAAGAGCTGCAGCAAAATACCTATATCACCACGGAATTTCAAGACTTACTGGGTTGAGCCAACTCCCTTTTTGTAATGACGAATTAAGCCTAGCAAACTCAATATTAGAATATTTTTTTAACTCTGAAAGAGAATATTTATTGGATGAACAAGGAAATACACATCAAATGAATAGGGTTAGAAGATTTTTCACACCAGGAGAAGTTGAAAAATATGTAGTCCTCCCTAGAGAAGACCAAGTCAGAGATGTTTTGGGCCTAGGATATAGATCGATAAAAAGAAATAAAGGCCCACGTATATTGGGGAGAGATCCTCTTAAAATGGAAGAGATTTGCGAATTGTATAAAGATTGTGCTAAATGGAAATTTAAGATAGCAACAAGAGTTATGCCTGGCGAGAGCGAAAACACAATCACCGCCGAAAGTTGTGGAGATTTAACATTAAAACTCTCTTCAGACGGATTTAGATTTTCTATAGATTAATTTTAAAAAAATATAAATCAGAATTTTAGAATAAAAACCACAAAAAACAATGGTTTAAAAAATAATAATAATCAAAAAAAGGTCAATAATTGCTTAATAACCGAATTTCTCGATTCCATCTCTAGGTGCAGCTGGAGCTGACTCCATAACACCCTTCTGGATCTTCGCGAAGGAAGGTGTAGCAATTATACAATTGTCCCCGAAACCTGCGATTGAACCTTCGATAGCTTCAA
>CAZCGJ010000034.1:0-6892 GCA_964498295.1 Candidatus Woesearchaeota archaeon
TTAGATGGCCATTACAATTTTTCTATACAGGAGTTTTACCAGTTATTTTAGTTTCTGCACTTTCTGCTAACATACAATTAATAGCATCATTATTCCAGAATTGGTTAGGACATGCAACATGGTTAGGTGGATTCTCTAATGGAACACCAATATCTGGATTTGCATATTGGATACACTCAACACCCATATTGGAGACTATAATCCAAGGTAACTTTCAATGGATCTTTGCATTACAAGCAATAGGGCATATTTTATTTTACACATTATTCTCAGTTTTGTTTGCTTATTTCTGGATGAAAACATCTGGACAAGACGCGGCTAATCAAGCAAAAAATATCCTTAATTCAGGTTTAAGCATGCCAGGATTTAGAAAAGATGAAAGAGTTTTGGAGTCCATATTAAGCAGATATATTCTTGCGTTAACAATAATGGGTGGTGCAGCAATAGGTTTACTTGCATCGGTTGCTGATTTATTAGGTGCGATGGTTGGCGGTACTGCAATCTTATTAGCAGTTATGATCTTATATCAGTTATATCAAAATATTGCTCAGCAACATGCGGTTGATATGAACCCTGCATTTAGAGGAATGTTTGGAATGTAATATGGAATTAATGTCTTTAATAACTAATTATCCAGTGTATTCAATAATTGTTTTGTCTGCAATAGTTACTCTGATTTCTACATTAGTTACAAAGTGGTTAACAAATCAAGACCATCTAAGAAGTTTAAAAGAAAGACAGAAGCAAATTCAAAAAGATTTGAAAAAATGTAAGCCTGGAGATAAAATCTTTGAAGAATTACAAAGTGAAATGTTGCAAATAACTATGACTATGATGAAGTCGTCATTTAAACCGTTGTTAATTACATTTATACCTTTTCTTTTATTGTTAGGATGGATAAGAAATACTTACGAACCAATTTTACCAGGATGGATCTGGTATTATATTATTGCATCAGTTGCTGCAAGTTTAGTTTACAGAAAACTTTTCAAGATGGCTTAACTGCTTAATTTGTCCTTAGTTTTCTTTGCTTTTTTTACAAAACTTTTATAGTCTAGAATTCCTAATTCAGAAATAACTCCTGTTAAATATCTTCTTTTTGTAAAATCAAATGCAGGATTTACAATAGTTATTTTTTTATTTCGCTCATCCCATACTTCCCTTCCTGAACGAGATTCTATTTTTACATTCTTAGTATATTTAAGAGAAACACCGCACGAATAAGAAGGAATATGATATTCTTGAGCTATATTACATAAAAGTTCTGTACCTATCTTATTTACAACTCCTTTTTTTAAAAAAGCATCTGCACCGAATAAGAAAACTTCACACCTCTTAAGAGCAGCTTCTGCAGCTAAATCTGGAAAAACAATTACTTTTATTCCATACTTTGCAAGATCCTCTGCTGTTTTTCTTCCTTGTAGAAGAGGCTCTACTTCAAGAGTATATACTGTAAAATTAATTTTTCTATATTTTTTAGCATACTTGAGAATATCAATTACAGTTGATGAATGACAGTGAGAAAATACATTCATGTCTTCTTTAATTAATTTAGAACCTATGTGTGCAATCTTTCCCTTTGAATCTTCTATATATTTTATTAACCGTGTTGCTTTGTGAGAACTATCTTTTGAATTAGATATAATTTCAAGTGCATTTTGCAATAGAGGTTCCGTAGGACGTGCATTTGCAATCTCAAAAAGAATTTTTTTATCAGTAGTGAGCATAGCAGCCTTTATACCATTCAGAGCAATGTTATTTGCGCCTTGTATTTTAATATCTTTTATATCTTCGATTACTTTCCTAATTGTTTCAGAACTCTTCTCCGCCCTCTTCATATTATATCAGAGTTATTTGCTTATAAAAATGTTTCCCCAAGATTTATAAGTATCCTACTACAATTAAGTTTATGCTAGAGATGATTATGAAACCAAAGAGGGCTGAAAGAAGACCTTGGGAAATGTTTTTTGTTGGATTGGTTTATTCTGCTCTTGCATTATTTTTAGTTAGTTTTGTATTCTCAGGCGATACAACTCTTTCCAAGTATAGTGGAATATTGCTTGTTACATTCACAGTTATTGCATGTTTGCCTTTTATGTATTATATTATCAAACTTGAAGAAGGAAAAGATTTGGAAATAGATGATCAAGGAAGATTAGTAAGAGAACATGGGAAGGCACTTAGTGCTTTAATGTGGTTATTCTTTGGTTTTATCGTCGGTTTTTCTATAGGATATATAGTGCTTCCAGATCAGAGCCCAAATAATTTTAATGCCCAAATAGAGGTTTTTTGCTCCATAAATAGTCCCAGTAGTTATGATAGCTGTCTAAAAGAAAATGGAATAATTACCGGTAACGCAGCAAGCAGTGCCGGAGCTACATTAAGTATATTTGCAAATAATGTTTCAGTTCTTATATTTGTCTTGGTTTTTTCTTTAGCTCTCGGTGCCGGAGCAATATTTATTCTAGTGTGGAATGCGTCTGTAATTGCGGCAGCTATTGGGATGTTTGCAAATAGCGAATTGAGTAGTTTACCTTTGGGAATATTGAGATACATGATCCATGGATTGCCAGAAATTGCAGCTTATTTTATTGCAGCACTAGGAGGAGGAATTGTCTCTGTAGCAATTATAAGAAAAGACATGGATAGAGATAGAAAATGGAATATACTCCAAGATGCAATTCTGTTAATAATAATAGCCTTAATAATCCTTTTAATTTCTGCGGTAATAGAGGTTTATTTCACACCAACAGTTATGCAACTATTTAACTAGAGTATAAAAAATCTTTTAAAGGGTATTTATTTCTATAGGACATGACAACATACAGATGTAACTTTTGCGGTTACAAAACACAAAAAGACACAAAGCCTGAAAAGTGCAATTATTGCAGTAAGAAAGGCGGAATGGCAGAGATTGCAAGTGCCGAAAAACTTCTTGAAGACTTAGACATATAAATTTAAAAGAGTGAGTTTCTTAAGAAGAGAATGATTGAAGCACTTTTACCTTTGGCAGTAGTAGTTAGTTTTATAGTAGCTTTTTTAGGTTTAAAGAGTTGGATAAAAAAATGCAATAAAGTAAATCTTCTTTGGGAAGATATGAATAAATTTGGTAAACCAAAAAATGTTGCAGGTTCTGGAGGAATTGTAGTTCTTATTGGTTTTTTAATTGGAGTACTTATTTATGTTGCAATCAGAACATTTGCTACAGGCAGAGTCGATCTTGTAACATTAAACATTTTTTCATTACTAACTGTAATAACAATTGCAGGAATCACAGGATTGGTCGATGACTTTTTAGGATGGCACCACGGAGGATTATCTGTTAGAGTAAGGCTTTTATTATCCTTTGTTGCGGCAATACCTTTAGTAGTAATTAATGCGGGAGAAAGCGAGATTACATTACCTTTACTTGGAACTTTTAACCTTGGTTTAATTTACCCATTACTTTTAATTCCAATAGGAATCGCAGCAACAACTACAGTTTATAATTTCTTAGCCGGATTTAATGGGCTTGAAGCAGGACTAGGAGTAATAGTTATCAGTTTCTTAAGTTATGTATCTTATGTTAATAATTCTGCATGGTTAGCAATTGTCGGATTGTGTATGGTTGCGTCTCTTTTAGCATTTTGGATATTCAATAAAACACCTGCAAAGGTCTTTCCTGGAGATGTTCTAACTTATTCAGTGGGCGCATTAATAGGGACTATGGCTATTTTGGGAAACTTTGAAAGAGTGGCTATCATTGTATTTATCCCGTTTATAATTGAAATGATTCTCAAAGTTAGAGGCGGAATGAAACCTCCAAGAAAACAATCCTTTGGAATTCCGCAGAGAGACGGTAGTTTAAAATTGCCATATGATAAAATATATGGTTTGACACATTTTTCAATTTGGATCTTATCAAAATTTAAGAAGAAAGTTTATGAAAATGAGGTCGTTTATTTTATTTATCTAATACAGTTCATCTTTATAATAATAGGTCTTTTAATGCTATAATCCTTCCTCAAAATGTTTATAAACGAAGTTTTCCGAGTATGAGAATGGCTAAAAAAGAAAAGAATGAGGCTTTAAAGATTGCAAAAGATTTTGTGATGAATAAAAAGGTTCAACTTGCTTTAACCATTATTTTATTTTTAATTCTTTTATTTAACTCTACTTATTTAAGACTGGGAAATCTAGACAAATTAATTGATCAGACAAGCGGAAAATATTTACCTTCTGACCCGGATGCATGTTATGAATTAAGAGTTGCACAAACATTGATTGATAGAGGAAATATTGACGGAATAGATACTATGAGAAATCCTGGTTTGAATCTTTCGTTTGCTCAAGAAATGCTTCCAAAAGTTTTAGCGTTCGCCTATAAAACACTACATCTTTTTGGTTCAGATATAACTATCGATAAAGTAGCAGTTTTATATCCGGTTGTTGCTTTTACAATAGGTCTTATAATTTTCTTCTTGTTGTGCTGGTATCTTTCAAGATCAAAGTTTGCAGCATTAATTGCCAGCACGTTATTGGCTTACTCACCATCCTATTTGAGTAGAAATACTGCAGGAGTTTCTAGCCATGAGGCACTAGGTATGCCTTTTATGTTTTTAGCAATGCTGATCTTCGTTGTTTCCTTAACCAGATTTGAAAAGAATTGGAAACAAACTTTAATTTGGGGAGTATTGAGCGGGTTGTCTTTTTCATTATCTTTTTGGTCTTGGACTGGAGCATCTAATTTTGTTTTAATGATAATGTCCATAGGATCAATTATTTATTTCCTATTCGGTATTGAAGATAAAAATTTAGATAAAAAATTAAAGTTTTTTAGTTTTACTATTTTATGGGTTCTAGCGGCAACATTAATTATGCCCTTATATGGATTTTCTTTTGCTTCGATGTATTCTAAATTCCTAAGCAATTATGGGATTATTATTCCTTTTATTATTGCGTTAACATTTGTAGACTATTTTATGTTGAAATATGAGAAGAAAATTAAATTTTCTAAGTCAAAATGGAGAATGATTTATTCTGCGTTGATTACTTTAGGGTTAGGAATATTAAGTTTAATGATTTTAGGTAGAAACCCTATTGAAATGTTGAAGGCAGTTTATATTCAAGTATTGTTCCCCTTAGGATTGGGAAGAGTCGGTTTGACTGTAGCTTACTATCAGCAACCATACATTAATGATTTGATATCTCAATATACTCCTGCAATATTTTGGTTGTTCGTATTGGGAATGATTTTTATAGGTATAGAAATAAGCAAAGCGATTAGCTCTAACAAACATTGATTCGGATTTGTTATTTCTTGGACTATTGCAATTATAGGTATGATGTTTAGCAGAATTTCTGCAGATCACTTATTTAACGGAACTAACTTGCTTAGCCAAGCCACTTACCTTATTTCTTTCTTGATATTTGTGATTTATTTTGCATGGCTATATTTTAATGACAAATTTAGCATGTCTGCAAGAAATGTTTTCTTATTTTCATGGATGTTTGTAATGCTTCTATCCACAAGATCAGCTATAAGAGTCATCTTTGTAATTTATGTTTTTGTAGCCTTTGCAGTTGCTTATGCTATATTCAAATTTTATGAATATGCTACGAAATCTAAAGAGCAGACTATTAAACCAATTCTTTACATTGGAAGCATTATTTCTATTATACTGGTTGTAGTTCTTTTAATAGGTAATCCTCTAAAGGCAGGTAGCTATGGAAATTATGAAATAACGAAGTATAGCGCAGCCAATATGGGGCCGATTGCGGATGAACAATGGCAATTAATGATGGCCTGGGTGCGAAACAATACCCAAACAGAAGATGTTTTTGCTCATTGGTGGGATTATGGTTATCAAATACAAACAATGGCAAATAGAACAACGATTTTAGACGGAGGAAATCAAAATGGATATTGGACTCATTTATTTGCAAGAAATGTTATGACTACTAATAAGCCTAATAATGCACTTAGCTTTATGAAAACGCGTAATGTTTCTTATTTAGTAATAGACCCTACAGATTTAGGCAAATATGCAGCATATTCAAAGATTGCCGATAATAAAGAGCAAGATAGATATTCTTCTATTCCTCAGTTAGTAGAAGATACAAAACAAACAACTGAAACTGCTAAGGGCATAAGAAAGGTTTACGTAGGAAGTACTTTTGTTGATGAAGATATAAACTATAATGGAACATTTTTACCAGGACCAACGTATAATGAATATGAGTTACCTACTTACAAATCATACTTCTTAGGAATAATTATGGAATATTCTTCAGATAATAATTCTTATGAGATCAAACAACCAACAGGAGTATTTATTTATAATAATAAACAATACCAGTTACCTATTAGATATGTTTATTTTGAAGGAAAGATAATTGACTTTAAGACAGGAATAAATTCAACATTCAGAATTGTACCTTCTCTTATACAAAATGCAAATGGAGGAATTAGTATGGATTATCTCGGGGCAGGCATCTATTTGTCTGAAAGAGTCCAGGAAGGTTTATTTGCAAGATTATACTTAATGAATGATGTGTATAAACAGTACCCTACAATAAAAGCAGCACATTCTGAAAATGATTATATAGTGAAGGCTTTACAAGCACAAGGAGTAAATATGGGTGAAATAGTATACTTCAATGGATTAAGAATGCCTCTGAAGACTTGGAGAGTAGAATATCCGTACAATATAATCGCAAATGAAGGGTTTATGGCCGAATCAGGAGAATATGGAGCTGCAGATAGTTTAAAGACTACAATTTAAAATGGAAGAAGAAAATCTAGGTAAGTATAAAATTGCATTTATTATAGGAACTCGTGCAGAATTAATTAAGACTTTTCCCGTAATGTTGGAATTGCAGAAGAATAAAACACCTTATTACTTTATTCATA
>CAZCGJ010000035.1:0-6824 GCA_964498295.1 Candidatus Woesearchaeota archaeon
GTCCCAATCCCAACCATAAAAGTAAAGGTGCAATTCCCTTCGAATTATTCTTAACTGCATTTCCTGTTAATTCGACTGATTCAATATTATTTATGACTCCAACTGCACTCGCTTCAGAACCTTCTGTAATTGAAATAGAACCAGAATCAACATCTCTAGAAGAAGAACTATGATGAGAATTTTTTGAAGAAGTATCTGATTCAGTAACATTTGGAGTAATAACAATAGGAGTATCTATAATATTAATAGTAAGAGGACTCGATTCTTGATCTGAAACAAATGCAACAAGATTTGAGTAAGAATCAATATTTCCACTAGCTTTAACAGAAAAATTTAACAATTCAGAACTTCCCGCATCCAAACTTAACACCAAAGGATTATCTCCAGAATCTAAATAAAAAGGAGTAGAGCTAGACGTATCTAATAATCCTCGTTCTATACTCCTAAAGTAAATAAAATCCCCATCTCCCTCTCTTGGCCAATTACTAAATAAGATATCCCACTTTTCACCATCATCGGTTTCTAAACAAAGATTGGCCCCAGTTACCGCCGTCATGTTAGCTACACAACCATTAGGATTTTTTGTTTTTGAAATATTAGCTAGGATTGGGCCCATCCAAAGAGGATTAGAAAAACATTTACCACATCCCCAATTTGCATTTCCACTAACATTAATTGAAACCCAACCTCCCGGAGCTTTAAGGCAAGTTCCCCCAAAGCAATCATTCGGAGTAGTATCTGAAAAAGTAAAAGTTTTCGTCTGAAGATTAGGTATCTTCAAACCTGCAAGAACATTATCGCAATCAGAATCACTGCAAGAAACATTTACTAAAACATTAAATGTTTGACCTTTAATAACATCTAAAGCACCTATTGGTTGAATAACTTCTATTGAAACAGAAGCAAAAACTCCAGAAGCTAGATAAACTAAAATAAAACAAAATAATAAGCATAGCAAACTCTTTTTCATAAAAGATTTTAACTTTAAGGGTTTATAAAAATTATTGTACTAAATTGCGAAAACAAAAGGCATAAATACTCTTTTATCGTATATAAAAGATGAAAGGAGTTGAGTTTAGACCTTCGACTATTTCAGAACGAGAGGAGTTTTACACTAAAGAGTTTTCTATAAAAAAAGTAATAAATTGGTTCAAAAAAAATCATCTTAAGGTACCACAAATCTGCGCTCTCGACGCTGGAACAGACACGGGAATAATTTTAGAAAAGAAACATAAGGGAAACATGCTCTATTTCAAATTTAAAGATTTAAAAAAGAAGATAAAAGAATACGCACCAGAAGATGTTTATTATGATAGAAATATCTATAAAAATCCGAAAAACGTTCTTAACAAACTAAACTTTGAAGATTACCAAAGCCAAGAACTCGTATTTGATCTCGACGTTGAAAACATGGCTGAAGAAGTAAACAATAAAAGCCTAAAAGATCTCTTCAGAATAGCCCTAAAAATGAAAAGAGAGCTAGAAAAAAGGTTTGACAGAGTACATATAGTATATTCAGGAAGAGGATTTCACTTACATATAGACGATAAATGTACAAGAAAAATGACAACTGACGAAAGAAAAGTCATTAATGCACAATTTGTAAACTATCCTATCGATCCATGGGTATCAAAAGGATTCATAAGACTAATAAGAATGCCTTACTCATTAAATTCAATAGTATCTAGAAGAGTAATACCCGTAAACAAAAAATTCAATATAGAAAAAACCTATCCTAAATTCATATTAGAATAATTAAGCCTTTTTAGGTTTCTTAGAATAATATTTCTTTTTCTTAAGTCTTAAAAATCTTAGAAATTTTTTAACCTTAGACTCTTTAGTCTTATTACTAGGAGACCTCCCACGAGTCACCACTTTTCGCTTGGCAGCTACTTTCTTTTTCTTAACTATTTTTCTCTTCACCATTTTTTTAATGAACGTTAGTAGACGAGCGTAGCTCGACTAAAATGTTCTTTTGATTTGCAGGGAAACTTTTCTTTTTAAGAAAAGTAAGCCTTACGGACTCGGTGAACGAGTTCCTCAAACACTTGTTGAAATCAAACTTAACCTATCAACGTGCTTTAAAGGTTATCTCGTTCGCGCCACAAGGCGAAGCTTAAAAGGTACAGATTCCACAAAGAGAGTTATAGTCCGTTCTCCTTGTTAAAGGCTGAATACCTAACAGAGGCTCATGTGATCGCATCCTTTCCAGGACAACCGATTAAATAACATCGTATACAAACTATTTAAACTTGTGTTATAATTTTAAAATGACTACGTCTAATACAAATAAAATCTAAAGCGGCAAATCTCACGTTTTTTCACCAAATCTTTTTTTATACCTACTCTAAATAAATATTGTAAACTAGTTATTTAAACCTTACTCAGAAATAATTATTTGTGCAATCTTCTTTTAAGAACAGGCAAATCTTGTTTTATTTCACTCAATCTTTCCTGATATTTCTTAATTCTGATATTATAAATAAGTCCAGAAATCTTATTTTCTTTATACCTTTCTACTTGTGTTTTCCTCATTAAACCATCAAGAACCTTTTCTTCTGTTTCAAGCTTAGCAATTTTCTTCTTTAGTATATTTAATTTAATAGAAGACCAAGAAAAATAGCCTACAATTAAAGCAACAACCAAAAAGAAAATAATCCAGTAGACATATCTAACAAAAAAATTCTGAGCATTTTTTGCCAGCACATTTAGACTGGACATACTTTCCATATCTGCTTCAGCCTGAACTTTAGCCTGCTCAAGATAAGCCAAACTCTCAGTTATCTGTCCATTATAGAAACTAGTATTTGTCAACTTTAACAAATTTTCAGAGGCAGAAACATTAGCCCCTCTAGCAGAATAAGTTTCTATTTTTTTCTGAACTGCATTTATAGAATCAATAAGATAATAAGAATCCACCCGATATTTTTTAATAATATCTGTATAGTAAATAACCTCTTCAAAACTAAGATTTCGCCAATTAATAAGCTCCAAAGATTTCCTTGCTTGTATCTTCAAAGCATCAGAATCTGGAATAGATTTATCCCTTAAAATATCTGCATAGGTAGCTTGCTGAAAAACCAAAAGAGCCTCTGAATAAACATCGCTTGCAGAAGTAGTTGAAAATCCTTGCCCATATAATTCATTAATTATGGTAGATGATTCTTCCAAAGCCAATTGAGCATCTTGCATAGAAACATTTGCTGCACAAACAAACCCCACCATAAAAATAAAACTAATTAAAATAAAATCTTTTTTCATCTTGCTTTCTCCTTTGATTTAAGTAAACTATCGATCTTACCTTTTAACTCTTGTTCTTTCTTAGCACTTCTTCCAGAAAATAGAGAAGAAAAGAAGCCCTTCTTATTCTCTGAATGAGTTTGATTAACATCTAAAACAATTCTTTCATCTTCAATTTCTGCAAGACGATTATTCAATAAATTAAACTCAGACTTGTATCCTTCCTCAGAAATATTTTTAGCTTTATAGAATGAGTTCTGTATTTTAACGATTTCCTGCTCAACTTCTTTCTTTTCACTTTCTAATTCTCTTACAAACTCTTGCGGAGCCAATAATTTAATTCTTTTATTTCTAAGATTAATTCTCGCCTTTCTTAAAGCTGCAAGCCTATTATGATACTGATTTGCCCTAGAATGGAATTCAGAAGAACTTATCTTTCCAGAGTAATATTTATTTTGATTATCAATCATCAGTTGGTTAATACTTTCTTCCTCTCTGTTCAAGTCTCTTATTTTAGTACTTATTTTATTCTTTGAATACTTGCCATATATGATCTTTCCTAAAATAAGAATAACAATTAAAGCAAATAACATTTGAGGCCAGTATAAATAAAAGAAAACCAAAACATTTCCTTTCTGTTCAAGTCTCAAGATAAGTTCTGCTTTTTGCGCTCTTTCCAATGCAGTAGAGTAATCTCCTCTTTCAAATGCAGACTCTGCCATGTCTAAAATATCGCTTATTTCCTGAGAATAGAAGATAGTGTTTGGAGCTGAATCTTCCTTAATAACATTTCCTGATAAAAGACTTATTTCCTGAGGATTATTTAAAATTCTTCTAATAAGATCAATTAAAGCTCTAGCCTTATATGCAGTTTCTTTTATTTCGACAACTCTTGCAGAAATATCAAAAGATTCTTTGTTATGGAAATCTACATTTAATTTATTTCTAGCTTGATTAAATAATTTTTCCATTTCGAGAGTATTAAATCCTTTTTGTTTCATTTCATTAATAGAGTCATTAGCTAATTGATATTCTACCAAGGCATCTTCATGAGAAATTTCCTGTATAATTAATCTAATGTTCTGTGTTTCAGTATAAGATTCTTGAGTATTTCCACCAATCAAATTTCCTCTTATTACTACCTTTAAGATATGTTCTTCATAGCTCTTATAAGTAGGAGCATTCAATAAAACTTCGAAAGATTTATTTTCACCATAATAAACATTAGCAAATGAGCCCGGAGTAATCTGCATATATTTTGCAGGGAAACCTGTAACATTAACAACAACATTCGTCAAAGTTTTGTTTATTTTATTATTTCCGAAATCAATTGTGAAACTTGTTTTATTACCTCTAACTACTTCAATTGTTTTGAAATAAACAACGGCTGCGCCACCACCGCCACCACCAGCTGCTGCGCCACCACCGCCACCACCTCCGCTAGAAGGCCCTGGAACCTCAACTACCTGTGTAACCGTAATAGGATTTGTAATAATAACTAACTTGGATGCATTAACAGAGTCAGCATTAGTTGAAGAAGCTAAAGCAGTAACCGTTAAGTTAGAACTAATGTTAGAAAAGGCATCAATTGTAATTGTATTTGTTCCGGAGACTCCGACTGCTAAAGTAGACAAACTTCTTTCTAAACTTCCAGAAGCTAAAACAAACCCGGCTGGTAAACTCCAATTCAAATAAACTCCCTGAGCATCAGAAGTTCCTAAATTTGTAACAGTTGCAGAGAATGTAACTCCAGTCTCTCCCTGCGTAACTCTTGAAGAATAAGTATCGATTGAAACAGATAAGTATGGCCCTGTTGCAGCCTGTACATTCAAATTTCTTTCAATTAACTCTGTTCCAGCTGCAGAATTTACAGTAATATTAAAAGGATAAAGTCCGGAAGTTAAACCAGTCAAATTAACATATAAAGGAATATACAACGTAGTTCCATTTTCAGAAGTATAATTCTCCGTCTGATTAAAAGTATTATTCAAATTGAATCTATTCAATTCGCTAACAGCAGAAATAGTAACATTATATGTCAAACTACTATCTGAAGTAGTATTCAAAATAATATATCCTAATTCATTAGCAGAACTTCTTTCTGCAAAAGTAAAGGATTTTACAAGACTAACATTGGTAGTTATATTTTGAGAAATATCTAAATCAACTTCAAATGTAGTATTATATGAAACATTTGAGTTTCTATAAGAATCAGTCGCATTTATTTTCAGTGTAACATTTCCTGAAGGAAGAGTAAATGAAGCATTATAATCAATCAAAGTAGTATTTGTCATTTCAACAAAATTCCAAGCGGAATCAGTTTCATTTTTGTACATCAAATACACACTATTAAGTAAATAGTCTTCATTAATAGAAGCGTTAACTATTAATGTAACTCCAGGATCTAAAGAATCTGAATCACTAGGCAAGTAAGTATAGTTATTAATAACAGGAGCAACATCATCCATAATGTGAACAACATCGCTAGAACTATCATTCATTCTTCCAGCCATATCAAATAAATATAACTGAACAGTATAATTTCCAGGAGTAGAATAGTTTCCTTCAATGAACAGATAGTTAATATTAGCACTTGTTCCGCTTAAATCAATTTCTGAACTATTAACAAAACTTCCGGAAAAATCATATCCTAAAATTGCGTAATTCAAACCGATAGTATCTGAAACAGAAGCATTGCAAGTTAAATTCTTTGAGTCATTCACAGAAAGATCACAATTAAATGAGTTTACAGCAGGAGCAGTACTATCAACATAAATAATAACGGTTTTGTTACCTTGGTTTCTATTTGTTGAAGTATCATTTGCATAGAAAGTTACGTTATTAGTTCCCTCAACAAAGGTTGGAGTTGCATTCCAAGAAGTTAAAGAAGTATTTGTTAGAGATAAAATAGAGCTTCCGTTAATAGAATATCCTGCCCAAGATAAATTCTTATCTGAAGTCATATTTAATAAAATATTGGAACTAGTATAGTAAGTTCCGTTTAAAGGACTCCAAATAGTTATTATTGGTTTAGAATTATCATTTAAAGTAATGTCTACACTAAAAGAAATATTTGCAATTCCTAAATTCCCAGAACTATCATTTGCATAATAAACAACTGTATGCAAACCATCTGATAAACTCGTTAAATTACCAGACCAAATTGTTGTTGAACTATTAGTCATTGAAACATTTGAATTATCATCTATAGAATATCTAACCAAGAATGCAGCTTCAGAAGTTACAATAGACAAGGAGATGTTATCAGTATTATATGTTTGATTTTGTGGATTGATTATAGTTATTACTGGAGCAGTTACATCAGCAACACCAAAATTTGCTGAAGTTGAATTAATATTTCCAGCAGCATCAATTGCATAAAATATACAAGTATAATTTCCTTTAGCAACATTTAAGATAGTATAATTAGCATAACCAGTCGCAAATAAATCAATAGTATGATTAACAAAGCTACCGGTTGCATTCTCAGCAATCTTTACAGAATTTAAGGAGAAACTATCAGTTACGTAAGCAGAACAATTTGCATTTTGATTTTCATTTACAGATGTTGCAGAAACAGAACT
>CAZCGJ010000036.1:0-6690 GCA_964498295.1 Candidatus Woesearchaeota archaeon
GCGTTAGTGTTCATAGACTTGTAACTGCAACGGGATTGAGAGTTTATGAATTAGACGAAAGAGTTCCAATGCCAATAAAGGAATCTAGAGAGAAACAATATATTGGAAGAGACATAATAATTTTAGAGTAAAACAGAGTGTTGAGTGAGAGAAGATAGATTTAAATTTAGATAATCCCTAGAATAAGAATGGTAGAAACACCAAAATATGATGTAGTAAAGAAGATAGGTAATATTGAGTTAAGAAAGTATGGCAGTATGATTCTAGCCTCCACCGAAGGAGATTTAAATGATAATGAAGCTTTTATGAGAATTGCAAATTATATCTTTGGAGACAATACTTCGAGCAAAAAAATACCGATGACTGCTCCAGTGATAACTAGTAATTCTAATAATAAGATGAAGATGTCTTTTGTAATGCCATCAAGCTATACTCTCAAGACAATTCCTAAGCCAAATTCAAGCAATGTTAAAATAAAAACTCTAAAGTCAAGAAATCTTGCAGTACTGAGATTTTCTGGATTTGCTTCAGACAGCAAAGTAATAAATTTACAAATGGAATTGATAAGTACATTGAAAGAAAATAAGATAAAGCCAAAGTCTGATCCTTTTTTAATGAGATATAATTCACCTTGGACAATTCCATTTCTCAGAAGAAATGAAGTTGCAGTTGAGATTTGAGAAGTGGAGTAAATTATTTCTTAGCGTTTTTCCATATTAATTCAAAATTACTTCGATAAGATTCTGCCAATTCTTTACTGTCTACAATAATTGCAGTAAGTGGTTGGATTACAAGCCAAAATATAACCGAATCTCCGTGTATAGAGGTAGCAACTACGCTTTTGTAATCATCTGGCAAATATCTATATTCTGAGTTTGGAGATATTGGGAAGTTAGAATCTTTTGTGAAAAGATAACGAGTTTTTATTTTCTCCTTTTTCTTTTCTGCATAATACCTTGCCTGATATATTGGATCTAAATCTCTTAATATTCCTGCAAGCGCACTTAACATTAATATTTCTTTATTACCTTTCTTCGCAGAGTCAATTGTTTTATTTAGAGCAGTTCTAAATCCCTCTTTTCCCTCGAATACTTCTACCTGAACTTTCTGCTCTGGAGAAATTTTTAAATTTAATAATTCTGGAATCATTTTTTCGGCAAGTTTTCTTTCCTTTTCCAAATCTTCTTTTTTCATCTCAATCCAATCTAGAAGTTTTTTTGGATTTGTCGCCATAAAATATTTTTTATTATTTTTAATTACGTAGCCAACTAAACCTTTCTTAATTAAAGATTTTAGAGTATCATATGTATTTGTTCTAGACTCTTTTGTTTTCTCAGAAATATCTGATGCTAATGAATCTTCTACGTGTAATAGTACATCATATACTTCTGCCTCTCTTCGAGAAAGCCCTAGCTTAATTAAAAATTCTTTATCCATAGCAAAAATAAGTGTTTACTCCTTATAAAGTTGTCTATTATATATACAACACAAACTTAAATAGTGCCTGCATTTGATACTATTAACAAGTTACAACAATAACTTGAAACAAAAAACTCTGAAAGGAGGTTAAAAACAAAAAATGACAAACGAAACACACACAAATGGAGAAATAAGATGGAGAGGGATAGAAGGATTAGTACAAGATATAAAATCTTGCATTGGGAAAAATCAATCCCGAAGGATGTACTCGTATTTTGAATCCTCCTTGCCAGTTCATGTAAGCTTTGGTCCACGTTTTAGATATGGAACAGATATAGATGATAGCGTAGATGCAAGAACTGCCGAAATTAAATTTGGGCAAACTTATGAACATACTTATGATGATGTGCGTTCACGTTACGCAAATATTATTGTTGGAGGAATTAAGGTAGCATTAGATCTTAACAAATCTGAAGTAACAACAACCACTGGAGGAGTAGTTATCTCAAATGTTAGCGATCTTATGACATGTTCCTACCCTGGCTCAAATATGGGTCGCCTAATAATCTCCCAGAGCAACAGTAACTAAACAAATTTTTTTTATTTTTCCTATTATCGGTAAAAGTCCGATAACTGATGAGGCATGAGCCGAAAGGAAACAAAAAATGACAAAACAAAAAATGAAAGGAGGTAATGAATAAAATGTTTACAACTATGTTTGATTGCATTGCTTCTCATATGGAAGGCTTAGAAGAAAGAAAACCAAAAAGAGAACTAGAATTACATGCAGAATACGAAGAACTTGACAAAGAATATCGAAGATTGCTCTCATCTGGAGCAAGCCAAGAATTATGGAGAGACTACAATCGAAGAAAAGATATTAATCGTAAAAAGCAGGAGGCTTATTACTACGGAAGCTAAATTAATTACATCTCAACTTTTTTCGCTGGTGGATTGTCTTCTAATTTCTTTACTAATTCAGAAACTTCTCTTGCAGCGTCTGCATTTACAGATAAAGAATCAATTCCTTGTCCAACTAAAAACTCAACCATCTCTTTTTTGGATGCAGCTTGACCGCAGATAGAAGTTTCGACTTTGAATTGCTTACATTCTCTTATGACTTTTGAAAGTTGTTTCAATACAGCCCAACCCAATTCATTGTATAAATATTGAACAGATTCATTTCCTCTGTCGATTGCTAATGTGTATTGTGTTAAGTCATTTGTACCGAAAGAGATGAAATTAATTCCCTGTTGGCAGAAGTCTTTAATTAAAATTACAGCTGCAGGAGTTTCAATCATCAATCCCCATTTAATATTTGGATGACCAATCATTCCTAACTCTTCTAAAATCTTCTTTGCTGCTTTAACTTCTTCTAAAGAAATAATTTGAGGGAACATTACACCAAACTTATGTCCTTTGTCTGCTAATTCTTTCATTGCTAGTAATTCAGCTTTGAAAATCTTGGGATGTTTCAATGAGAATCTAATTCCGTGTAAACCAAGCATAGGGTTCTTTTCTATTTCTTTTGGAGCACCTTCCAAATGAGAATATTCATCTGTTCTAATGTCTGAAGTTCTTACCCAGATTTCTTTTCCAATGAAATTATGTGCGATTTTTTCAAATCCTGCTCTAAGTACTTCTTGATACTCATTAATTTTTTCATTATCTTCATAATATAACGGGTGCTTTCCATTTGTTGCGATAATGCCTTCCATTCTAACTAAGCCAACACCTGCAGCATTTGTTTTTGCAGCTCTTTCCGCAAACTCTGGCAAGTCAACTAGAACTTTTACTTTAGTCTTTGTTTCAACTATAGGGAGAACTTCTACTTTCTTATTTTCTGCTTTACCAAGATATACTTTTCCATTAGTACCATCAACCGTTACTTCTTGACCATCTTCTAATACAGAAGTTGCATTATCAGTTCCAACAACAGCAGGGATTCCCATTTCTCTTGAAACGATTGCTGCATGAGCAGTTACTCCGCCCTCATCTGTTACAATAGCAGAAGCCTTTTGCATTGAGACAACCATATCCGGATTAGTCATTTGAGTTACGAGAACATCGCCTTCTTTTATTTTATCTAGATCTTCCATTAATCTAATAATTCTTACAGGACCAGAACCAACACCAGGGCTTGCACCCAAACCAGAAACTAAAATCTTTCCAGATAACTCTGCATCTCCTCTCTTGTCAACCAAAGTTGTAACAGCTCTTGTTTGAACAATAAAGATTGCACCATCTTCCATTGCAAACTCAATATCTTGTGGATGTCCGTAATGTTTTTCTAATTTGACAGCATATTCTGCTAATTGTTTAACTTCAAAAGTTTTCAAAACTTTTTGCTTAGCTTTTTCAGAACTTAATGTAACGGATTTGGTTATACCTGAAGAGTCTCTAACAATTGCGATCTTTTTTTCTGAAACTGATTCGCTAACAATATCAAAATCATTAGAAACAACATAGCTATCTGGTTTGATTCTACCAGAAACAATTCCTTCACCCTGGCCAAAAACAGCTTCGATTAAAATGTGTTCTTGTTTTACTGGATCTCTTGAGAACATAACACCAGATTTGTCTGAATTAATCATTCTTTGAACAACTGCTGCAATCCCTACATAAGCATCAAATCCTTTCTTTAATCTATAATAGATCGCTCTTGCTGTAAAAGCTGAAGCGAAAACGGCTTTTACTTTTTGAATTAATTCATCATTTCCTTTTACGTTAATGAAACTGTCTTGCTGTCCTGCGAATGAAGCTTCTGTTAAGTCTTCTGCTGTTGCGGATGAACGAACTGCTACAAAAATAGATTCTCTTGCTGTCTTCATAATTGTCAAGGCATCCGGTGCTGCCTTCATTGCGTTTAAGTCCACATTGAAGTTATCATATGCTTCGATTATTTCCTGTTTTAAATCTTCGGGCATCT
Source organism: Candidatus Woesearchaeota archaeon (assembly GCA_964498295.1). GTDB lineage: Archaea > Nanobdellota > Nanobdellia > Pacearchaeales > GW2011-AR1 > CABMGO01. The sequence goes on from CAZCGJ010000036.1 coordinate 4,349, forward strand.
TTGTTTCTATAACTAAATCTCTAACCTCTTTTGCCTTGTCCTGCAATTGTTTTGTATCTTCAATATTAATCTTTGAAAGAAGATGATTGATTTTTTCTTTTAGACCTGTAGCTTCCATGAAATAATGATGTGCATTAGTGGTTACAATAAATGCAGGAGGAACTGGAAAACCAGAATTATACATTTCACCTAAATTTGCACCTTTACCGCCAGCAATAGGAACATCAGTTTTAGAAATCTCTGATAGCCACGCTATATACCTCTTTTCCATAAGGTATTATAAGGATTGAGATATTTAAAGGTTGTGGATACGAAATTTATATAGGAGCTTATCCTATTTTTGTCCCATTTTCAACATTCTTTTCTGGAGAAATTAATATGCAAGTATCGGATCCTGCAGTTCCTGCTGCTAATAACATTCCTTGAGATTCGGAGCCTTTCATTTTTCTCGGTTCTAAGTTTACTATTACAATAATTTGTTTTTCTGTAAGTTGTTCTTTAGAATAATATTTCTTTATTCCAGCTAAGATTGTTCTTTGACCTATTTCTGAACCTAAATCAACAGTTAGCTTCCAAAGTTTGTCTGCGCCTTCTAAAGGTTCAACATTCTTTATAGTTCCAACTCTTAAATCTAATTTCGCGAAATCATCGTATTTTATCATGTCTACCATACTAGCTACCCCAACAATTTTCTCTTTATTAACTTTTTCTATATTGACAGAATCTTTTACAGCTATAGAATCTTCCTTAATTTCTATTTTAGTAAATAGAATTTCTGCCTTCGTTATTTTTAAAACTTTTAGATGTTTATCTAATTCTTTATAGTCTATTTTGAAATTAAAGACTTTTGAAATCTTTTCGCATGCTTCTGGCATAAATGGAGAGAGTAAAATTGCTATTGCCTTTATCGAATCTGCTAATTCGTAAAGAACTTTTTTATCCTGTGTTTCCCAAGGTTTTGTTTCTTGTACATATTCATTTGTTTTGTCGATGAATGCAAAAATTTCATTTAAAACTTTGTCAATTTCATAATTTTCAAAATGAGTTTCTATTTTCTTAAGATTTAATTTTTTCAAAAGTTTATTTTCTGTTTTTGTTAAACCATATTTTTCAGCTAGAGCAGAAACTCTTGAAACTAAATTACCTAGCTTATTCGCTAGTTCATTATTGTGTCTATCTATTAAGGATTTTTCGGAGAAGTCGCCATCTTGACCAAAAACGGCCTCTCTGAATAAAAAGTATCTTGCAGAGTCTACTCCTGCGATAGCAATTAATTCGTCAATATTGATTACCTTTCCACGAGATTTGGAAATCTTTTCTTTACCAAATGTCCACCAGCCGTGAGCAAATATTTCTTTAGGCAAATCTATTCCTACAGACATCAAAAATGCCGGCCAATAAACTGCATGGAACCAAAGAATGTCTTTACCCACTAAATGTATATCTGCGGGCCAAAAACTTTCCCAATCTTTTTGTCGCGTTGCAGTATAGTAATTAAAAAGAGCGTCAAACCAAACATAACATACATGCTTTTTATCGAATGGGAGAGGAATACCCCAATCAAAACTTGTTCTAGAAATACTTAGATCCTGCAATCCTTCTTTAATTTGACTAACAACTTGATTTGCTCTTTCTTTTGGCAATACGAATCCAGGATTTTTCTTGTATAAATCTAATAATTTATTCTGGTATTTAGAAAGTTTGAAAAAATAGGTCTTTTCTTTTAATTTTTCTATAGGTTTTTTGTGAATTGGGCAACATCCATCTTCCAAATCTTTTTCTGTGTAATATGCCTCGCAACCAGTACAGTACAATCCTTCATATTCGCCTAAATAGATATCTCCATTATCAAAGGACTTTTGCAGCATCTCTTGGACAATCTTCTCGTGATGAGAATCTGTTGTTCTTATAAAAAAATCATAATTGATATTAAGTTTTTTCCATGCTGATTTAAATTCTGGAATTAGTGCATCTACAAATTCTTTTGGTTTTTTACCTGCCTTTTCTGCTGTTTGCTGTAACTTTTTCCCATGTTCATCAGTTCCTGTTAAGAAGAAAACTTTTTCCCCATGTAATTTATGCCATCTTGATAAAATATCCGCTGCTATTGTTGTATATGCATGCCCAATGTGAGGAATATCATTAGGATAATAGATAGGAGTTGTTACATAAAACTTCTTCTCTTTCAATTTAGGAGATAATTTTTTTACCATGTATTGTTAAAGAAAGAAGGGATTAAAAATATAACTATAGATAGTTTACTTTAAAAACCATCAAATTTTCTTTCTTATATGAAATCACTAGTAATTAATGCAGGTTCAAGTTCAGTAAAGTTTCAAGTA
>CAZCGJ010000037.1:0-6680 GCA_964498295.1 Candidatus Woesearchaeota archaeon
CAAGATTTCTCTTTAAGATATCCGCTAGTAAAAGGTCAGGGTAATTTCGGTTCGATGGACGGCGATCCTGCGGCTGCGATGAGATATACCGAGGCAAAAATGGATAAAATTACCGAAGAGCTTATGATGGATATAGAAAAAAATACCGTTCCAATGAACCCAAATTTCGATAATACTTTAACAGAACCAAAATACATGCCCGCAAAATTACCTAATCTTTTATTGAATGGTGCATCGGGTATTGCAGTCGGTATGGCTACAAATATGCCTACACATAATATCAATGATGTTTGTGATACTGCTCTAGCTTATATTGAAAATCCGGAAATTACTCCATTGGAATTAGCTAAAATAATTAGGGCTCCTGATTTCCCTACTGGCGGTTATGTTTCTGGTCAGTTAGTGCAAATCTATACAGAAGGTAAAGGTAGATTGATTATGAAGGGTAGAACAAAAATTGAAGACGGAAATAAACCAAGTATTATCATTACAGAAATACCCTATCAAGTTAACAAAGCAACGATGGTTGAAAGAATTGCTGATTTAGTTAAAGAGAAAAAACTTCCAGATGTTTCAGATATTAGAGATGAATCTGCTAAGGGAAAAGTAAGAGTTGTTATTGAATTAAAGAAAGGTTCTGAACCTAAATTTACATTGAACAGACTTTTGAAAGATACTCCTTTGCAAACAACCTTCGATGTTAATATGTTGGCTTTAGTAAAGGATGAACCTAAGCAGTTAAACATCAAACAGATTATAGAAGTTTATGTTGGCCACAGACAAGGCGTTATTAGAAAAAGAACAGAGTTTGATTTAGATAAAGCAGAAAAAAGATTACACTTGGTTGAAGGTTTATTGATTGCGCAAAGAAATATTGATGCAGTTGTTAAACTAATTAGAGCGGCGAGTGGAAAAGTAGAAGCTGGACAGCAATTAAAAGAAAAATTCAAATTTACAGATAAGCAAGTCGAAGCAATCTTAGAAATGAAGTTGCATCAGATTACTACTTTGGAACATGATAAATTAGCAAAAGAAGACTCTGAATTGAAGATTGACATTGATGGTTGGAAGAAAGTATTGGGTGACGAAAAAGAAATATTGAAAATTATCAAAAAAGATTTAAACAATATTAAGAAGGATTTCGGTGATGAAAGAAGAACAACTATTGTTAATAATTTAAATGAAGATTTTGAAGAAAAAGATTTAGTTGACAAAAAAGATGTTGTTGTCACAATTACTGATAAGGGTTATGTTAAAAGAATGGACTTGAAGCAATACAAAGAACAGAATCGTGGTGGAAAAGGAGTTATTGGAACTGAATTAGCAACTGGAGATTTTGTTAAGGAATTATTAACTTGCTCTACACATGACTATATGTTATTATTTACAAATAAAGGAAAAGTTCATTGGTTGAAAGCATTTGAAGTTCCAGAGATTGCTAAATATGGTAAGGGTAAAGCATTAGTTAATATGCTAGAATTGAAAGATGAAGTTGTAACTTCAGTTATTTCTGTAAAAGAATTCAAGGACTTCTTAATGATGTTTACTAAGGAAGGAACTGTAAAGAAGATCTCTTTAGAAGAATTTGATTCCCCAAGAAAGGGCGGAATTAAAGCTATTGACTTGGAAGGGAAGACAGATACATTAGTTGCTGTTAAACCAATTAAAGAACATCAAGAAGTTTTACTTGTAACTAAAGAAGGTCAAGCTTGTAGATTCAGTTCAGATGATGTTAGACCTACAGGAAGAAATGCTTATGGTGTAATTGGAATTACTTTAGATGGAAAAGATCAAGTTGTTTCTGCTGAAGTTTTACCGATGGAAAATCAAGATAAACAATCTATTTTAACAATTTCAAAGAACGGTTATGGTAAGAGAAGTGAAATCGGAGAATATAGATTGACTTCAAGAGGCGGAAAGGGAGTTATCAATTTAGCGGTTTCTGATAAGACTGGAGATATTATTACTTCTCAATCTGTAGTTGATGATGATACAATTATTGTTACAACAGCAAAGGGAATTGTTATTAGAACGCCTATAACCGACATTAGAATTATGGGAAGAGCAACACAAGGCGTTAGAATTATCAAACTTGCAGACGGAGATTCTGTAACTGATTTGGCTAGAGTTCCTGATGTAGTTGAAGAAGGTTCTGAGAAATAATTCTTGAATAAATTTTTATCCTATAATTCTACCTAGTGGATGAACATAATCTCCTCTACGTACTCTAAATGTATCTCTTATGTCTCCGTGTAATTTTCTATATCTAAATATGTTTTGTCCAATTCTGATAGTGACTCTTCTCTTTTCAGAGTTATTTTTTTCTGCCTGAATTGCTACTTCTGTTGGTTCACTCTTATTTTTTTCATACCATCTTTCAATAAATTCGGGGATTGTAAATCCTTTTTGTGCGACTACGAGTGTTGAATAATCTTCTCTTATTTGTCCGGATCCTATTGAGGCATTCCATCCATTTTGTGTTGCAACAGACAGTACTCTAGAGTATTCTACTGGAAGTTCGTTTTCTATTAAAATTATTCCACTAGTATATGTTTCAAATGATATTTTACTTTCTGGATTGGTAATTAATATGTCATCTACTCCTTGAAAAACTCTCATTCTTTTTAATGTGCTAGAAGTTTGTCTAAGTTTATTTGCAAGGTCATTAAATTCATCCATTGCAGCTCTTGCATCTTCTTTTTGTTGCAGTAGGTATGCAATAGTTGCTTTAGCTTTCGGGTCTCTATCTTCAATTAATCTAGCTATTCTGCTGTCATAGGCCATATCTATTGCGAATTTGTTCATATTCTTTTATTTTTTTAAGAAGTTTATAAATCTTTTTATTGTTGTCATTATGAAATTAATACGCCTTGTTCATTTTTTGAATATAAATCCTTAAAAAGGTAAAATTAATCGAATTTTTATGAATAATAATCCTCAATTTGAAAAGAATTTTAGAAGGTTGTTTAATCAATATGCAGATTCTCAAGGGATAATTGAAGAAAGATTAAGTAATGGAAGTGTTAGATATAGGCAAACTGCACCAAATGCGACGGGTGTTTGGGTTTCTAAATCAAATTTATATAGTCAGCTGATAGGAAAGGAGAACCTTCAAAATTGTGTTGTGAGACAAGCGGCAATTTCTATTGGGACTTGCACTTCTTTGTCCGATTGCGTGAAACCAGATTATCTTTCTGCTAGAATGTGGTGATTCTAATTCTTGAATATAAACTATTAAAAACTCTTAGTTCTTGTTTTTATTATGCGGCTTAATGTCGATTCAGGAGTGCTTATTTCTCCTAGTGATGAGGTTTCTGATTTTAGTTCTGAAAATTTGGCTAATTTGGTTGATGAGTTAAAATCAAAAGGTGTTTCAGAAGAAGATTTAAGAGGACAAGCTAGTGGTTTGGGTTTGAGAAGTTGTTCTTATGGAAATTTTCGTTCTTTATATCCGATCCTTGGAGCGGTTGTAGGCAATATAATTGGTGCGGGTGCAAGTTATCTATCTAATGAATTTTGCATACATTTTAATGCAAATATCACTAGTAGAGTTGTTGCAGATAGCATAGGTTATGTGTTACCTGCTGTATTTTTTACGTCTAGCGGATTTTCTGTTCGTAGATCTCAAGATTATGATTTTTACCATAGAATCAAGGAAATATTTAAGGATAAATTGAATAATATAAATTCTTAAAAAGACTGGAGCTTAGTAATTTTTATGATAATGGAAGAAGATTATGATCCTGAACCTATTGGACGTAAGTTATATGCTCTTGTTAAAAGACTTGAAAAGAAAGGTGTTTCTAGAGAACGACTTAAACGAAGCGCCAGAAGACTAGGATTGAGCGATTGTTCTTACGGAAGTCAAGGTTGGGTTGCGCCAGCGACTGGTCTTGCTTGGGGACTGGTTGGAGGGCTTGCAGCTTCATATGCTTGTGACGGTCTTTGTGATTTTTTGCATGTCGAAACTACAAAAAGAGTTGTATTAGATGTTTTTAGTTTAGCCTTGCCTGCTCTTTATTGTTTTACTGCTGGCGGTTCTGAGAGAGATCAAAAGGATTACCAGTTTTACAGAAAATTACAAGAAGTTTACAAAGACAGACTTGCAGAAAAATAGTTTATTTCTTTCTAGAAATTATAGGATGTTTTTTAATAATATTTATAAAGTTATTATTTGTCTAGTCTATATGAAAAAGAGTGTCAAGGTTGATTTAAGTTGGAGAGCTTGGTCTTTAATCGTCGGATTTTTTATTTTAATTGGATTTGTTGGTTTAAGTTTTGCTTACAATTCTGGTGCTTCTCCGAGTGTTATGGGTCATAGCGCAAGTGAGATTGAAGGTGTTTGTTTGAGTGACGGGACAAATTGCCCGAATTTAGATTCAGGTAAAAAAATGGTAGCATATTATGCTCCTAAGTCCACAAGAGGAAATACTACGGTTATTCCCGAATCAATAGTTATTGATTATTGCGGGGATGATGATGGTTGTAGTGTACGGATCGTTATGTATGATTGGGACGGGAATAATAGATCTGCAAGTAGAGAATTTTTAGTGTATTACAATTCAAAAAATAAAAATTGGAGAAGTTCTTCAGATGCATATGGAAAGAATAATGACAGTGCTGTCAGCCATTTGTTTTATGTTTGGGATTGCTATTTTACTGATGGAACTTATTCTAATTGGGCTGGTAAAGATGAAAATTTGGATTTTGGTCTTTTGTCCTGGAAGACTGATTTCAATGCAGAATGTAGGCTGTTCATTTACGATTAATATTTAATTTTCAAGATTAATCTATTTCTTTTTAGAAATTCTCGGATGTTTTTTATTAAATTTTTCCTCTAAACCTTGCAGAAAAGAGTAATATTCTTGTCTGTTACTAGACTCAATTACATAAAATTCTTTTCTATGCGCTAAAGATAGCCAGTTTAGTAAAAGTCTTCCTGTTCTGCCATTTCCATCGACAAATGGGTGAATCTATTCAAAGTATGCATGATTTTCTAGTAAATCTTCTTGTGTTACTGCTGGTTTTTCTGCTAGATCTCCGACCGATTCTTCATAACATTTTATTAGGTACGGGAGTGATTTCGGGTCCGGGCATTTTCTAATTGTTTCAACTCCGAGAATTTTTCCAGTTACAATGTCATAATGTTTTTTAGCAATTATTACTTTTTTTTGTCTTAGATGTCCTCTGTCTTCCTCTTGTAAGAGTCCTTCCATTAAGATTCTATGTAATTTGTTTATTTGATTACGCATAGGATGTTTACCTGAAGTTGCATTTTGCATCATTAGTTCGAATGCTTTTTCGTGAGATATTAATGTTGGAGGAAAGAAGGGCTTTTCTCCTACTTGAACTGTTTGAACCCAGTGGTCTGAAATTCCTTCCATATAATTTGATTGATAAATAAAATCATGTAGGAAATTGGTTTTACCATCTTCTGACAGGTTTACATAATCATCTAATGAAAGAGAATATCCTAGTGCTGTACTTTTTACTTGAGTTAACAAAACCATATTAATCTTAGGTTGAATGAGTTAAATTAGTTTTTTAATTTTTTTTCTCATTCTGTGTGAAAATATTATTGGTACAATAAGTATTATTGCTAAACCTATGATTGAAAGAGTGAGTCCTACTGTGTCTTGAGATAATCTTCCCCTAATTATACCTACGCAACACATGATTAAAGGAATGGAGGCAATTATTGTAGATGTGATAAAGTCTTTAAATTTTATTTTAGATAATCCTGCATAAACATTTATTACTTCTCCAGGAATAATGAAGAACATTCTTAATAATAAAAGATTCTCAAAGGGGTCGTGTCTTAGTCTTAAATCCATGCTTTGAAGTTTTTGGTTTTTAGATTCTAAATATTCATAGTAGTCTCTTCCTAGCCATCGTGCAATATAAAATGAAATTGTGGCAAAAATTATTGAGCCTAATAGAGTAAAGATTACTGCAGGTATAAAAGGGAAAAGGAATCCTCCGACGAACATTATCGGTGCAATAGGTATTGGAATAAAAGAGATTGCTACATAAAATAATATAAAATAAAGAGGGGCGTAAGTTAATTCTTTTATTGTTGTTATTTTAAATTCTACGCCTTTAATATGCAAATAAATTGCAAGACCTAAACAGATAGTAATTATCGCGATTAAAATTCCGAATTTTAATTTTTCAACTCTATTTGTAGTCATCAGAAGTTTATGTTTTGATAGGTTTTAAAGGTTTTGAGAATTATAAAATATCGCCGAATCCAATTAATCTCCAGTGGGAATTAATGTTTCTTGCAATACCTATTGTTTCACCTTTGATTGGAACGATTGGGATTTTTAGATTCAGTTCTACTTCGTTTCCTTTGATTTTCTTAACCATGCCTACTGTTGTAGAGGTGTTTACACTTAACATTAAAGGTTCGCTAGCAATTAAGTTTCCTACCTTGTCATGATTTTCTGTTCCAAATACTTCTGGGAATAAAGTATATTTTACATTAATCGTGTTAGATATTTCTGCAAGGTTTCCTGCTGTTGATGCAATACAACCAGATAGTGCGTCTGCTTTTGTTAAACTAGTATCTAATTCTGTTTCAATTGCTAAACTTCCGCCAGGTGTTGCTTCTGTAATCGCATGTTCTCCTTTATGCATAGAAACAATCTTTGTTTTTACAGTTTGATAGTAGAATTGGT
>CAZCGJ010000038.1:0-6567 GCA_964498295.1 Candidatus Woesearchaeota archaeon
CCCCCGATTACAATGCCACGCTCCGCACCCAGCTCGAAACTGGCACGGGTCCCGATTTGTACTTCGTCCGCTCCTTCGCCACTGGTCGTGAACTGTTCGATGCCGGCTACGTTGCCTCCCTGAAAGACCTGCCCGGCATTATGGACAACTTCTCCGATGGTTCCCGCGCCCCGTGGTCAACCGAAGACGGTGAACCCTATGCTGTGCCGATTATTGCGGTTTCGCACGGTATTTACTACAATAAGGACATCTTCGCCGCCAACGGCATCGAAGTCCCCGCCACCTGGGAAGAACTGATGGCTGCCGCCAAGACCCTGCAAGATGCCGGCGTAATTCCGTTTGCGAACGGAACCAAGGATGCCTGGGACATCAATGAAGTTGTGATGATGCAGTTGATCCCCAGCAATATCGGCGGTTATGAAGGTCGCATGGCTTATCTCAACGGCGAACGCTGCTTCAACAGCGAAGAAATGGTCGCCTCCTTCCAGCAGATCGACGACCTCCAGCCCTACCTGCCCACCGGCTTTGAAGCGGTCAGCTACTACGATGCCAGCCAGCTTTTCGCCCAGGGACAGGCGGCAATGTTGTTCGACGGCTCCTGGAGCATCGGACCCATCAAGAAAGACGCCACCGACTTCGAATGGGGTGTGTTCTATCCGCCCGCCCTCGAAGGCAAAGACACCTATGTGAGCTTCCATGTGGATGCCGCCGTTGGCGCGAATGCCGCCTCCCCCAACCTCGAAGCCGCGATGACCTTCCTCGAATGGCTTGAGTCTCCCAAGTTTGCGGAACTGCTCGGCAACAACCTGCCCGGCTTCTTCCCGCTCACCAAGGAAGTGCCCACCCTCAGCGACCCGATTGGCGCCGACTTCATGGCGTTCAACAGCGCCGCCAAGGGCGTGGACATCCGCTTCGTGTGGGAAAAACTCCTCGCCGCCCCCTCCGGCAGTGTGGACGCCTACACCTCCCTCAACAACAACGTGATTGCCGTGTTGAAGGATGAGAAGACCCCGCAGGAAGCCGCCGACGCCTTCAATGCCGACGTGGCTGCCTGGTACGAACCCGCCGCGGCTTGCAAATAATCTGTCGTTTCGGTTTACAATCAAAGGCAGGGATGGGTTTCCATCCCTGCCAATCGTATCACCGCAAGAAGGAGATACCATGACTCGCGTACAAGAAATTTTCAGTGCAAAGAATCGCCAACTAATCACCTGGGTCTTATTCCTGTTGCCTGCCGTGGCTGTGTATCTCGTGTTCATGGCGGGACCATTATTCGACTCGCTGCGGCTGAGTCTGTATCAGGGGGAAGGCTATAACCCGACGACGTTTGTCGGGCTGCAAAATTATGTGGACTTATTCACCAACCCACTCTGGCGCGAAAAATTTTTCAATGCATTCGTCAACACCTGTATTTTCTTTGCCATCCACATGCTTGTGCAAAACACGCTTGGTCTGTTATTTGCCAACCTGCTCTCCTCTGATTTCAAGGGCAGGAACTTTTTCCGCACCGTGATTTTTGCCCCCGCGACCCTGTCTGTGCTGGTGACGGGCTTTTTGTGGACTCTGATCCTCAACCCGAATTGGGGCGCGGTCAACAAGACCCTGATCGCGATGAACTTGCGTGAATGGGCGCTGCCCTGGCTCGGCAGGGAAAATCTCGCCCTGCCGGTCATTTCGCTGACCTCGGTCTGGCAGTGGGTGGGGATGCCGACCGTCATGTTTTTGGCGGGGCTGATGGGGATTTCCGATGAATTGCTCGAAGCTGCCCGCATTGACGGCGCTTCGGAGTGGAACATTTTCTGGAGGATTAAATTCCCACTGCTCAAGCCGGTCATTGGCGTCGTTGCCATTTTGACCTTCGTAGACAACTTCAATGCCTTCGATGTCATCTTCGCAATGGCAGGCGCAAAAGGCGAGCCCGCCTACTCTGCCGACCTGCTGGCGACCTTGTTCTACCGCACCGGCATTGCGGGCGAGCACCCCGTTGGCATTCCCAACATGGGCATGGGCGCGACCATTGCCACCATGACGTTTTTCATTCTAATGTCCGGCGTGCTGACCTGGCTGTACTTTTCACGCCGTAACGTGACGGAATAAGGGAGCAACCCCATGCGCTGGAATAAAGTACAACTCGCATTCACCTACATCATCCTCACTGTCTGGTCGGTGGTGGTGATGTTTCCCATTTGGACGCTCATCGTCAACTCCCTCAAGCCGCAAAAGGAAATCTTCAAAGACCCGTTCGGCTTGCCCAAAACATTCACCTTCGACGGTTATAAAGCCGCGTGGAGCGACGGACGTTTTGACCTGTACTTCACCAACACACTTGTTGTCACCTTCATCGCACTGACGCTGATCCTGCTGATCGGCTCGATGGCGGCATACGCGCTGGCAAAATGGAAATCCCCGGTCTCCAATTTCCTGTATGTTTTCTTCATCGCAGGCTTGATGATCCCCATCCGCCTCGGCACGCTCGACTTGGTGCGCTTGATCAAAGCCTTGAATTTGCAGGATACCTATTGGAGTCTTATCCCTGTCTACGTTGCAATGGGAATGCCCATCGCCACCTTTGTGCTGACCGCTTTCATCAAGGAACTCCCCGGTGAAATGTTCGAAGCCGCCAAAATTGACGGCGCCTCCGAGTTGCAGATTTACTCCCGCATCGTCCTGCCGCTCATGCGCCCCGCGCTGGCAACGGTTGCCATCTTCAACATGATAAAAATCTGGAACGATTTCTGGTTCCCGCTGGTCTTCATCCGCGCGGAGGAAGCGCGCACAGTGGCGCTGGGCGTGTCGCTGCTCTTCGGTCAATATCGCACCGACTGGACGCGCGCGCTGGCGGTCCTCTCCCTCGCGGCAGTTCCCATGCTCCTGCTTTATATCGCCCTTGCGCGCGAATTTATCAAAGGTCTTACAGCTGGCGCGGTGAAAGGATAGCTTGATGAACGGACGCGAACGCATTGCCCTTGCCATGCGGCACAAAGAGGCTGACCGCGTGCCTGTCATGTGTCAACTGGCTCTGGGACATTACTTCCTGAACGCAGGTCTCAAGCCGCACGAAGTCTGGTTCACCAGCGAAGGCTTTGCCGAAGCGCTGGTCAAAATGCAGAGGCGCTATCAGTTCGACGGGATTCTGATCAACCTGCCGGGGCGTCCGCGTGACATCCTGAATCAGATTCAAAAAATCGAGGAAACCAAGAAAGGCGAAGTCGTCACCTGGCGCAACGGGCATGTGACCTTGATCCCGTGGGACGACAACGCCCAATACGTTTATGCCGCCCGCCCCGAGTTGCAGCCCCGCGCCGACCTGAAAACCCTCGACCCCGACCACCTCGAAAACGTTGACCAGTTCCCCGGTTATGTTTGGAACACCTATCACATCCCGTGGCTCGAAGGCAAAAAAGACTCCGCGCCTTTGAGCGAAATCCCCGATTATTTCTTCGATACCATTGACCATGTCCGCGCGAAGACCAATGGGGAGGTTTCAGTTCACGGCGAGACATTTTCCCCGTTCACGCATTACCTCGAATTGATTGGCTACCAAAACGCCATCATTGGTTTGGTCAAGCACAAGGAGAAGGTCAAGGCTCTGCTGGATAGACTCACAGAGGCGAGCATTGCCTGGGCGGTTGGTCAAGCCAAACGCGGAGTTGATGCGGTGTTGATTTCGTCCGCATTTGCGGGCGGCGGATTTATCTCCCCGAAAATGTACGAGGATTTTGTCATGCCCTACGAGCGTCGTGTGGCGGATGCGGTCAAAGGCTGCGGCGTCCCTGTCTACACCCACACTTGCGGAAAAATCGGCGACCGCCTTGAGTTGATGGAACAGACTGGTACGATGGGCATTGATACCCTCGACCCGCACCCGCTTGGAAATGTGGAACTGGCAGACGCTAAAAACGGAGTCGGACAGAGGCTCTTCTTGAAGGGAAACATGAACTCCGTTTCGATTTTGGAATACACATCAAAGGAGCAAGTTGTCGCTGAAGCCAGCGAACGAATTCAAATCGGCAAACCTGGCGGCGGATATATTCTCAGTTCGGCTTGTTCTGTCGCGCCGCGCGTAGAGCCGTGGAAACTGGAATTGTTGACCCCGCTTGCCGAAGAAATTGGAAAATACTAAATGACCCTTCACACTGAAATCACCGAACAACCTGATCGAATCAAATCCCTGCTGTTTTCACAGCGCAAAACTGTCGAGCGGATTGCCGCCGAGATTCAAAAGCGCGACATTCAATATGTTTTCCTCGCCGCGCGCGGCACGTCGGATAATGCGGGACGCTACGCCAACTATTTGCTTGGCGCGATGAACGGTCTGCCGCTGGCGCTGGCGACGCCATCGCTTTTCACGTACTACAAACAACCGCCCAAATTGAAGAATGCACTGGTGATTGGCATTTCGCAGTCGGGCAAATCGCCTGATATCGTCAGCGTGTTGGAAGAGGGAAAGAAGCAGGGTTGTTTGACTCTCGCCATCACCAACGAGTCAAATTCTCCGCTGGCGCAGGCTTCGGATTTTGTGTTTGATATTCAAGCGGGCGCGGAAAAAGCCGTCGCCGCGACCAAGACCTACACCGCAGAACTGATGGCGGTGGCGATGCTGTCCACTGCCCTAAGCGAAAACAAAAAGGCTTGGGCTGATCTGGCGAAAGTTCCAACATGGATGAAGCAGGTCTTGAAACAAAAGGATTTCATCTCGCAGGCGGCACAGCGTTATCGTTACATCGACCAGACCGTTGTGCTGGGACGCGGCTTTAACTATGCCACCGCCTTCGAGTGGGCGCTGAAAATGAAGGAACTGACCTACATCATCGCCGAGCCGTATTCCTCCGCTGATTTTGCGCATGGTCCAATTGCGATGATGGTAAAGGGCTATCCTGTTTTTGCGGTTGCGCCGAAGGGCAAGGTCTTTGATTCGATGTTGGAAATGCTCAAACGCCTGCGCGATCTTTCTGCCGAACTGATTGTCATTTCAAACGATAAAAAGGCGTTGTCGCTTGCGCAAGTCCCGCTGACCATTCCTGCTGATGTCCCCGAATGGTTGTCGCCGCTGGTGAGCATTTTGCCCGCGCAATTGTTCGCCTACCACCTGACCCTCGCCAAAGGCTACAATACCGAACAGCCGCGCCGTATCCGCAAGGTGACGGAGACGACGTAGGGTAATTGATAAGTGGTAATTTTCGCCCCGAAGGTTTCTTTCGAATTGCTCGAACCTTCGGGGTGCTTTGTTTTCTAAATGGGTTGAGAGAAAACCGTGTTGCGTGTTCCGCCGAACCGCATCTATTTCAGATACCCCTTGGCTCCGAGAATACCATCGAAAGCCTGCCGCGCGTCCACTTGCGCCTTTTGCCACCACTTCGGGTCAGACGGCATGAACAGCTCGTCGTATTTGTGTTTCATCCACTCGCGCGCTACGTTGTGCCCGCCGAACCAGCGCAGGGTGTTTTCATAAACCGTTGTCCGCAGACTGCGTAACCCATTCAGCATTGAGTCGCCGTAGGTGCCAAATTCAAAAGCGGCTGCGTAGATTTTTTTATCTGGATATTGCGACGTGACCATCTTGTAGAAATACTCGACCATGTCGCCGTGGATGGTATAAAACTCTTCGGGGTTGACGCCCACCACCAGCGGAACCCCGAATCTGGTGGCTGTTTCTTTGGCAGTCATCTTCTCTGAGGGCGGGTTGCAGAGCGTCATCTGCCAGCGCGGACCGTAGCCCGTGTGGATGTCGAGCAAAACAACCTGCGCGTAGCCACTCGTTGAATTGAGCACGGTCTGCTGGATGAATTTGGTTTCCTCCTGCGGCTCGAAGCCGCCAAAGTACATCCCATTGTGGACGCGGTATTGTCCCATCAAAGCCGTCTCGCGGATGTGCTGCGCGCCTTTGGGTAAGGCTTTCATCACGTTCCACAAAAAAGCAATTCGTTCGTAGTGCGGATGGTTGAGTGGACGCGCTGGATTCAACAAATGCCCAAGCGATTCGTAATGCGAGTTCAGGGGTTTGAGCGACTCAAAATCTTCTTCAAAGTTGCGGTTGAGGTCAACGCTGTTTTTGTTGACGCGGGTGCGGTGTTTCATCCCGTACGGGTTGATGGGATGGACGAGCAGCAGCCCCGTTGTTTCGGGGTCAAGGCGCGGCAGATATTCTTCGATGAAGAGTTGCAACACCGCCGCGCCGACATAGCCTTCGATGCCGTGCAAGCCTGTGGTGATGACGAGTAACTTTTGTTTTTCACGGATTGCGTCTGCCGAAATAGCGTCAATCGTCAGGTCAGAGTTATCGGGGAGGGGATGGCTGATGAAACGGCAATCAGCCCAACGGGTGGAAATCGAATCAGCCGAGGCGCGGAAGCGCTCACGGGATGATTCGTAGGTCGCAGGGATGTTAATCATGTTGTTTTATGTTTTGTCCTGAGCGAAGTCGAAGGACGAGGGATGCGCTTCGACTTCGCTCAGTGCGAAGAAATCTAAAAAGGCCCGTAGTTCATCATCACGGCAATGCCGAGGAAGATCAGCGAGGCGAGGATGACCCAGACCCACAAGCCCATCACCCAGCGCAGCCACTTG
>CAZCGJ010000039.1:0-6431 GCA_964498295.1 Candidatus Woesearchaeota archaeon
TTTTGCCTTTAGTAAGCTATTTTAGCTTACGACATATGTCTATGGGGAGCACACTCTTGGCTTCTCTTTATGTTAATTATATAAACTTCAAAGGATTTTTTAAATTATGGCTTATACATTAATCGGTGCAAGTACTCTTCTTATTATAGGTATTCTCTTAATTATTTTTGGAAGTCTTGGAAAGTTGTTCAAATGGATTGGAATAGCTATAACTCTTCTTTCCGCAGGATACTTATTATTTAATTATTTATTTTAAATGAAAGTGAAAGACTTTTATAGTTCGTTCTTGAAAAATTATCAAGCCCGGGTAGCTCAGCCTGGATTAGAGTAGGGGCATCCTAAGCCCTTGGTCGGGGGTTCAAATCCTCTCCCGGGCGTAGTTATGTTTTGTTTAAATCCTTCAACGGAGTAAAACGAGGTTGCAGTGAGGGGTAATCGAACTCTCCCGGGCGTAAATAGTTTTTTTAACTAAAAGCAAATCTTTATAACTTCAAAAAAGTCTTAAAATTTTAAGTGGGGGTACCGAAGTGGTCAAACGGGTAGGACTTAAGATCCTATGGCCTTGTGCCTTCGGGGGTTCGAATCCTCCCTCCCACATAACAAGATTTAAATAAGTTAAACCATTCAATATTATATGAAAAAATCCACATTATCTTTACTCTTTAGACTTCCTGCAGAAGTTTTATTGGTGGCTTCTTTTATTGCAAGTGTTTACGTTAAATTTTCTGGAAACTTGCAAGTATCTTGGGGTGCAATTGTTTTACTCTTAATAATAAACGCTCTTTATTTTATCGGCAGATTCCTCTCTAAGAATAATTCATTTGATTTTTAACAAAATTTTTAAAGCAAAGTTTATTTTATAAAATATGAAAAAAGAGAAAAAAGTTTATTTGATAACATTTATAAGTATCTTAGCAGTTTTAATTTTACTTGGAGGATATTTAATAACTAAAAACATGAACAGCTCGAAAATCGTTTTATTAGAAACAAATTATGGAAATATAAAAATAGAGTTAGCAAGCGACATGCCTATTACTTCTGGCAATTTTGAAACTCTAGTAAATAAAGGAGTTTACAACGGTGTTATCTTTCATAGAGTTATAGATGGTTTTATGATTCAAGGAGGAGATCCAACTGGAACCGGGTATGGTGATCCTAGAATTCCAAAAATAAAAGACGAGTTTACAAATAATAATAGAAATGATAGGGGTACAATCTCTATGGCAAATGCAGGTCCAAATACTGGGAGTAGTCAATTTTTCATAAATTTGGTAAATAATAATTTCTTAGATACAAAACATCCTGTTTTTGGGAAAGTAGTGGAGGGTATGGATGTAGTAGATAAAATTGCAAAAGTCGCTGTAAACTCAAACGATAAGCCTTTACAAGATGTTAAAATAATCAAAGCAACAATTCTATAATTCTATTTTATTATCTAAATACTTTTATATTCTGATTTTCTCTAGCTTTTATGGAAGGAGACAGCCTCGAGTCCGCAGTTAGAAAATATTGCGAAGGGCAATTTGCTTTAGCAGAACAGTTATCTAGTCAAAAAATAGCAGAGAGAATCCATTATCAGACCTGGTTAAACTTAACAAATACTCTTATGGTCGGTTGTTCGGATATGTATAAAAAAAGAAATCTGGGCTTGGCGGTTCAAAGTGTTTATGAAAAAGAGTATGCTTCTAAATTTAAAGAATTAAGATTGCATTTAGGGGAGGATCCTGATGCGATATTTTGGGGTTTACCCTAAAACGTAATATTTAAAAGAGCCTCACAATAGTTAATTCTAACGCGCTGGTAGTACAGTGGTTAGTATAGGTGGTTTCCAACCACTTGACTCGAGTTCGACTCTCGACCGGCGCATTTTTCTCATATATTTTTCATTTTTTAACCGAAGAGCGAGAGTCGGACGAGAAGAGTGAGACTGATGCATCCAAAAAATACATTTATATAGGCTATTTTACTTGTAAAAAAATGATTAATAAAGAAAAGTTTAGTGTTTGGTACGATAAGAACTACAAATTAATCCTTCTGATTCCAGTATTACTTGTTTTATTTTCTTTAATCTATTTGGCTTCATTTTATGCAAAAACAGGCGATATAATGTATAAAGATGTTTCTCTAAAAGGAGGGACTGTAATAACAATCAACGGAGATATAGATACTCAAATACTCGAATCTAATCTTCCAAAATATTTTACGGATGTTTCTTTCAGAAAACTTACAGAAATAAGCACAGGTAAACAAATGGCTTTTATTATAGAAACATCTGCAAAACCTGATGAAGTTAAATCAAAAATATCTGATCTAGGGATTGAACTAACAGATGAAAATTCGAGTACTGAATTTACCGGCCCTTCTCTAAGTGCTAGTTTCTACAAACAATTAATGTATGCTGTTTTGCTTTCCTTTGTTTTAATGTCTTTTGTTATCTTCTTTTTGTTTAAGTCCTTTATTCCAAGTATTGCAGTTATTTTTGCTGCCTTTTCAGATATAGTAATCCCCTTAGCTATTCTCAACTTTTTCGGTGCAACAATTTCTTCTGCTGGTATTGCTGCTTTCTTAATGCTTATAGGTTATTCTGTAGATACTGATATTTTATTGACTAGTAGAGTGTTGAAAAAAAGAGAAGGAAGTGTGAATCATAGAATATTTGGTGCATTTAATACTGGTATATTGATGACTGGAACTGCTCTTGCAGCTGTTCTTCCTGCATTTTTAATTATCTCTGGTTTGCCGGACTCGTTTAGACAAATTTTTCTTATTTTATCTCTTGGATTGATCACTGATATTATTAGTACTTGGGTAACAAATGCTTCTATAATTAAATGGTATTGTGAGGCTAAAAACATAAAATGAAAATTACTTTAAAGATTTGGATATTGATATTCGTTTTACTTTTCTCATTCTTAGCAATTGCTCCTTGGCACTATTTTGATTCAGGTGTATTAATTAAAAGCGTTGACAAGAATTCTTCTGCTTATGAATCCGGAGTACGTTCAGGAATGATTCTTAATTCTATTAATGGTCAATCAATAAAAGATATAACAGGTTATACCTCTTATGTATCTCAAAATTTTATTTCAAATGATACAAAAAAAATTATCCTAAATACTAACTCTGGAGAATTTATCTTTTTATCTAATAAATTAGACATTTCAGCAGTAGAAGTTCCAAAATCCAATCTTAAGACGGGCCTAGATTTAAGTGGGGGCGCAAGAGCTATGGTAAAAGCAGAAAATAATTCCCTTTCTAAATCAGAAGTAGATGACTTGGTATCAATTACTACTGAGAGATTGAATACTTTCGGTTTAAGTGATATTGTAATCAAATCTGTTTCTGACTTAAGTGGGGAGAATTATATGCTTATTGAAATTGCAGGTTCCACAACTACAGAACTTAAAGAACTATTAGAAAGCCAAGGAAAGTTTGAGGCTAAAATAGGTAACGAAACTGTTTTTATTGGTGGTGAGAGAGATATTACTTATGTAGGGGTTAGCGGCCAGGATGCTGGAATTTATGCTTGTGATCAGAGTTCTTCCGGGTATTATTGTGAATTTAGATTTGTGATTTCATTGTCTGAGAAAGCGGCACAAAGACAGGCAGATGTAACTGCTAATTTATCAGTCAACTTATCTTCTGGCGGCAGATATCTAGAAAAGCCTTTAGATCTTTTAGTAGATGATAGTTTATTAGATACTTTACAAATTGGCGCAGATCTTAAAGGAAGGGCAACAACTTCGATACAGATTTCGGGATCTGGCACGGGCGCAACACAGCAAGATGCTTATAAAGATGCACAAGCAAGCATGAAGAAATTACAAACTATTTTGAAGACAGGTAGTCTTCCATATAAATTAGAAATTGTTAAATTAGATTCTATTTCTCCTGCACTAGGAAAGGAATTCACGAAGAATTTAGTTTATTTAGCTCTGTTAGTCTTCGGTATTATTTCTTTAATTCTCCTTGTCAGATATAAGAAAATAAAAGTAACTGGGGCGGTTATTCTGACTATGTTTTCAGAAGCTCTTATTACTCTTGCAATTGCAACACTATTAAAACAAAATTTGGATGCAGCAAGTATTGCAGGTATAATTGCAGGAATGGGTACTGGTGTAAACGATCAGATTGTTATTTTGTCAGAATCTTTCAATAAGGAAGAAACACATGTCAAATTGAAAGAGAGAATTAAGAGCGCATTATTTGTCATTGTAGGTGCCTTCTTCACAATTATCGCAGCTATGTTGCCTCTATTCTGGGCAGGAGCAGGCATGCTTAGAGGATTTGCATTAACAACTATTATTGGAGTAACTGTAGGTATATTAATTACAAGACCTGCATTCGCAGATATTATTGAACAAATCAAAGGAGATTAAGATGCTTCCTAAATGGCATTTTCTTTTTGGATACGTCTTCTCTATAGTTCTTATTTATTTTTTTAAATTCAGTTTATTTGCTGGTTTGGTTATTCTTTTGTCTTCAGTATTTATTGATTTAGATCACGTTCTTATTTATTTCTTAAAGACTAAAAATCTAAATCCTTGGAAATTTTATTCTTGGTCAATGATTAAGAGAAGAGCGTGGTTTAGTCTTCCTCTGAAAGAAAGAAAGAAATATGGCTGCCCCCATTTTATTCTTCATGGTCTAGAATTTGTTTTAATTATTGCTTTTTTGTCTCTTTTTCACATTATTTTTTTCTGGATCTTATGGGGAATAATATTACACTTGATATTGGATTTTATAGAACTAATTAATCGGAGAGAGCACCTATCTTGTAAGGCTTCTCAAATTTGGCTTTGGCAAAGAAATAAAAATAGAAAGAAGTTTGTTGTAGAATGAAACAAGCATTCGGTTTTACAAAAAGACTTCTACGTAGGGATTTTTCAGGATATACTGGAATGGCTGTAAAAAATTCTATTTATTCTTTTTTAACAAGTACTCTTGCAAAAGTCGGTTCTCTTTTATTTACTGCAGTTTTGATCGGTTCTACTTTTTTAGTAAAACTATTTAGTTTATTTTCAATAGAAATAAAACCTTTGTTGAGTCCAGAGGTTTTTGGTCTTTACTCTCTTTCTCTGTCTACTATTCTTATTTTTGCAGGTTTCTCAGATTTAGGTATAGGTAATGCGTTAGTGAGGTATATTTCAAAGTATGATAAGAATTCTAGAGGTTATATTGATTATTTAGTAAAACTAAAAATAACTTTAACTTCTATAGTTGCTTTAATTTTAGTTCTTTCTTCTTATTTTATTGCTAATTTTTATCAAAAGCCCATATTTTTAGCTCTTTTGGCCGGCTCAGCTTATATCTTGAGTATGAGCTTATTAGGATTTATATCTGGCTTCTTCCAGGCTGAAAATAATTTCAGGATCATATTTAATAGAGAATTGCTTTTCCAAATTTTAAGATTAATTCTTGTTCCTATTGCAATAATCTTTTCTCTTGCTTATTCTTCTCAATTTGTTTTATTCGTAATTCTTATTACTCTTTCTTTATGTTATTTTTTAGCTCTTCTTTTCCTTAAATTGAATTTGAAAAAATATCATGGAAAATCGTTGAATTTTAGTCAGAAAAAAGAGGTTAATAAGTTCATATTACCATTGACAGTCACTGCATTATCTGGGACATTCTTTGGATATATTGATATAATTATGTTGGGTAGGTTTGTAGAAGCTTCTTATATTGCCTACTACCAGGCAGCATTTGCTCTTTTTGGCTCTGGAATTACTATTATTTCTTTTAGTGCTGTTTTGTTCCCTATATTTTCTAGATTGAAAGGGGCGCGACTTTTAAATGGTCTAAAAAAATCTATTTTAGTTACTCTTCCTATTTCTATTTTAGGCGGAGCTTTTACTTATTTTATAGCTCCTCTGGCTATCTTTTATATCTATAATGCAGATTATCTACCAGCAGCAAAAATACTCCAGGCCCTATCAATTTTGTTCCTTACAGACCCTCTAATAAGTGTTTATAGCAGCTTTTTTATATCTGAAGGTAAAAGTTACTTTGTTGCAAAAGTACTCATAATTTCAACCCTTATCAACATAATTTTAAACTACGTTCTTATTACGACTCTCTTACCCTATGGAGACTATTATGCTGTTTTTGGTGCAGTTATTTCCACTGTTTTAAGTAGATTTATCTATCTAGGGATGTTTATTTTTAAAAGAATAAGGCCTTAGTGTTCTTTTTAGAATTAAGAGAAGAGTAATTATTAATAAAATAAAAACAATTGCCAAAAATACGTTCATTTCATTTATATTATAGTTTTTGATTGTATTTCCTGTAATTAAACTAATTCTTTCTACTATATTTACTCCTTCTGCCCTTAAATCAACCCAAGTACCTATTTCGATCATAGTTTTTTCTGAATAAAAGTAGATAATTCCCGAAAAGTTTCCC
This sequence comes from Candidatus Woesearchaeota archaeon, assembly GCA_964498295.1. Lineage (GTDB taxonomy): Archaea > Nanobdellota > Nanobdellia > Pacearchaeales > GW2011-AR1 > CABMGO01. Next base: position 6,406 of record CAZCGJ010000039.1, read on the forward strand.
GCTCTATTGGGTGTAAAACAAAACTC
>CAZCGJ010000040.1:0-6322 GCA_964498295.1 Candidatus Woesearchaeota archaeon
TAAAGTAAGATGGGATTAAGAAGAGCAGCATGTTATTCTAGAAGACCTTGCGTACCATTTACAAGAAAGTCTAAATTCAAACAGTATTCTTATATCAAAGTAGTTCCAGCAACAAAGTTGACTAAAATGAGAATGGGTGATTTAGCTGGTTTCAAAGCTGGAAAATACAAGACAGTTATGATTGTTAGAACAAGACACAGAGTACAATTAAGAGATAATGCTTTAGAAGCATCAAGACAGTTCTTGAACAGATTCTTATTGGAAAAAGTAGGAAAAGAATTTTATTTTGAAGTAAAACCATATCCACACCATATTATTAGAGAAAATAAGATGTTGACTGGTGCAGGTGCAGACCGTATGCAGACTGGTATGGCTTTATCTTTTGGTAAGTCAACTGGAAGAGCTTGTTTATTAGGAATTGGAGATCCAATATTTGTTATTGGAGTTAATGGTCAAAAGAATGAATCTACTGCTAGAAAGTTAGTTGGTTCTATCAAGGCAAGAATGCCTTGTTTAATGCATATTGAAACAATTAGAAGTAAGTAAAGAGAGTTCTAAGAAATTTAAAATGGCTGATAAAGATGTAAGCATCCATGATGCGGAATATTGGAAGAGAATGCCCCTAAGTTTAGCTGATGCTGTTTTGGTAGGTATGCCTAAAACAGAAGAACCGTATAAATCAGAGTTTAGGGATTTCATTATTGATTTGTCAGGACAAGTTCCAAATTCTTATGGCAGAACCATTACAGGTAGAAGAATAGATTTTTCAGTTCTTGAATGTGATTTGGATACTCTAGAGGAAGTGTTTGAACACTTAGCTGAGTTAAAAGGCAAGGGAGCTGGATATCAAGCAGGATATACTAGGGATTATAGCCATGGAAAACCCCGATTGAAGTATATACAGACAGTTAATGGTCAAGAAGTTAGAGATATAGTTTTCTAAATAGAACATTTATATAACCTTGAAATTTGTCAAGTATGAAATGGAAATGAGTGTGAATTTTAAGAAGATAAATTCTTTGGCGAAAAAGAAGATACATGACAAAGGAAAAAAGGTAGATAAAGCACACGCTGAGAATAATAAGACTGAGCAGAAAGGATTATTCTAATTATCTTTTAATCTTTGAACCTTGGAAGGCTAAAACTTGTTCTTGTTTTTCTATTCCTCGTTTTTTCATTAAATCCTGAAGTTCGTTGAATAAATAATGTGTTGCATCTGCGTCGCCCATTGCCCGGTGAGCTGCGTTGTTTTTTATATTGAAATGTTCGCACATGTACGAAAGCCTGTATCTTGGAAGTTCCGGTAAAAGTCTTCTGGAGAGTTTCATTGTGCAGATTTTTTCATTTACTAGTTCTTTAGAAAGATGAACTTGTGCGTTGTGTTTTAGAAAGCCGTGATCGAATGTTGCACAATGAGCTACGAAAGGAGCTTCTTTTACGAATTTTACAAACTTGGGCATAACTTCTTCTATTATTGGAGCGTCTTTAACCATTGAATTTGATATTCCAGTTAGAGAAGTTATAAAAGAAGGAATTGGTGTTTGAGGATTTACTAAAGTTTCAAATTTATTTACGACTTTATAATTTTCAACTCTGATTGCTGCAATTTCAGTTATCTTGTGCATGTGCTTTGACAAACCAGTTGTTTCAATATCTAGAACTACATATGCCTCTTTCATAGAAAGGTGAGTAAATTGGAGATTTTAAAGATTATTGGAGTAACAATAAAAGAGCATTAATTCTTTTTTCTCTGGTTTCAGGCATTTTTGCTCGAATAATATGTCTTAGATGTAGTTTTCTTGCTGAAGGAGAAAGGTTTTCGAAATTCTTTTTTAATACTTTATTTTTATTTAATATTACTTTCAAATCATTTGGCACGTCTGGATTTTTTGGCAAATCAGCGTCGTAAGCTCCTTTTGCAAGACCTTCTTTATACATTTTAATTCCATGTTCGCTCATCAAACCTTTTTCTAAAAGTTCTTTTCCACGGGCGAGTGTGTTGACACTCCATCTGCTATTTTTATTTCTTTTTACAAAATTCTGAGAATATTTATCTTCATCAACTCGATGTGCAGTTGTGTCAATCCATCCAAAACAAATTGCTTCATCCATTGCCTCTCTGTTTGAGATTATTGGTTTTCCAGTATGTTTTTTATATTTTATAAGAGTGACTTTTGTTTCTGTGAGATGATTTTTTTCAAGCCAAGTTCTCCATTCTGTTCTGTCTTTTGGAAGGAAGTCTACCATAGAATTATTTCTTTTTCTTAGAAACTGCTTTTTTCTGTATCGGCTTACTCTTTAGAGCAGGAAGTGGTTTTGGCATGTTTGCTTTCATACCGTAGAAAACAACAGCAAGACCTATTGCTCCGACAACTATTGTTAATAATCTATATTCGTTTAGAAGAAGATAACCGCCTAACATAATTGCAAAAACGCCAATTAGATTATGATATAGTATATTCATATTTGTTTAATGTAATTTGGGATTAAAAAGGTTTTGAATTTGATTATTCACTTAAAAGTTAGTCATATATTAAAACTTAGAGAGCGTATATACTTCCTCTCCGTCTCCATCTTCTGGTTTTGGAGGTAATGGAATTGGATCTCGATATGCTATTCTAAGATCTTCAGGAGTAAGACCTGTAGCAGGATCTACAGTATGATCAGATGTCGTTTGATCTTCTGTTTCAGGTACATAATTCTCAATTTGATATGCGTAACGAGTGTTTTGTTTTGGCATTGGGCCGGTATATTTCTCCAAATAAGGGCACTTTTGATGATCTCGAGGACAATGATAATTAGTAGTTCTTGGAAGTTTCTTCCCAAATTGAATGAAATCATATACTTCAATGAAACATCTTCTTTCACCGGAAGAATTATCTAATCCAACGTTTAAAGGGCATTGAGCTTCCTTTTCTAATGAGCGAGGCTTCTGCAAAGAGGTCGGTTTCTTTATTGTTATAGTTACTTCTTCTTTCATATTATACTCCTAATAAGGCCAGATATACTAGCTATTTAAATCTTTCTTTTTGTTACTCCTTTATAGATACAACTTAATTATCTATTTATTGATTTTAAAAGTAGATAATTACAATACTTTAACTTAGTAATAGTCCCACACCTTTTTATAGAACAAACCATTAGCTAAATCATGGAAGAGGAACTAAAGAAAGGAACGAAGGTTGAAATTCTTACTAAAGACAAGAAGACTGTCACAGGCATAGTTGAAGAAGTAGGAATAAGGCGAAATGAAAGTAAAGGTTTAATGGTTGTCTTGAAGACTGGAGAGATTGGAAGAGTTACAAAGATAATTGGTGGGAAGGTAAAGACTGAAGTTGAAGCTTTAGTAAAGAAAGGAGAGACGTTTAATATAGAATTCAAGTCTGAAGCACTCTGGAGCACAACTTACAAAAGCCAGGAGATTGCAGAAAGCAAATCTTACGACTTACATACTTTCAAACAGAAAGCGTCTAAGGTCATTATTGCTAAATCTATTGCAGCTTTGATGAACTCTGATGGGGGAACCTTAGTTTTAGGAGTTAAAGAAAAGAAATCCGAATCTGGTTTTGAAATAGTCGGAATAGAAAAGGATTTGGAAAAACTAAAACAACTTGAAAAGGACTATTCTTTGGACGGATATAAAAGAATGATTATTGATGACATAATAAGAGCGTATTTTCCGTCGAAAGTTTATAATTCTATAAGTAAATATATTTCTATTGTTTTTGAAGATTTTAATGGAAAACAAGTCTGTTTAATAAAAATCAATCCTGCACCAACAAAAGTTTTCCTGAATCTAGAAGGCAAGAAAATATTTATGATAAGAACTGAAACTGAGACAAGACAAATAGTTGATGAAGAATTAGTTGATTATTGTATGAGTAGATTTAGAAACTAATAGTTAAAGTCTTTTACGCTCTTTATTTTTAGCTTCTGTTTTTAGCATTTCTATTTCTTTTTTCAATTCTACCATCTTTAACTCTCGATTAACAATCGCATTTCCTTTCATCATTAAATTTGCTTCTTTTCCTACAGCAAGATTTTCTCTCGATCTCATCTTGTCAGTTCTACGAGCAATATCTTCTCTACTTCTTACGATTTCTTCTCTTCCTCTTGCTACTTCTTCCCTACCTCTTGCTACTTCTTCTCTTCCCTTTGCAACATCTTCTCGTTTACCAACAATATTTTCTCTTCCTAGAACTATACCTTCTCTCCCAACGCCCTTCTTTACTTTTTCTCTTTTGCCGACAATTTTTTCTCTACCTTTTGCAACTTTTTCTCTTTTGCCGACAATTTTTTCTCTTCCAGTTGCAACCTTCTCTCTTTTTGTAACAATCTTTTCTCTTTGCTTAATCACATTAACACCCTTTTTTTTGGTTTTGAATTTAACAAAACCAGTAGTAATATGAGCCGTAGCAACTATATAATCTTGTCGTTTGCATATTTTAGAAGTATCAAGTTAGACAAGTCGTATGGTACATTCCGACAAAATAGATAAATAGAAAAGTTAGATGATTGAAATAAAACAATTTAAATATCTCAATATCCTAGTATAAATATGATGAAAATGAAAAACTGGTTGAAACTTATCGTCTCGATTGTTCTTGCAGGACTTGCAGGATTTATAGGTTCATTTTTTACTACGAGTTCAGTTATTACTTGGTATCCTACTTTAATTAAACCATCATTTAATCCTCCTAGTTGGCTTTTTGGCCCGGTCTGGACTATTTTATATATAATGATTGGCGTTTCGCTATATTTAGTTTGGACAAGTAAAGCAAAAGCAAAAGTAAAGAAAAACGCATACATAATTTTCGGAGTTCAATTAATACTTAATTCACTTTGGAGTATAGTCTTCTTTGGAATGCAACAACCAGCATGGGCATTTTTAGTAATCGCACTTCTATGGATTTCAATAATTTACAATGCATTAGTTTTCTATAGAATTTCTAAGCCTGCAGGATACCTACTAGTCCTGTATTTCTTATGGGTAAGTTTTGCGTCAGCTCTTAACCTTTCAATTTGGATCTTGAATTAGACTTCTTCCAAAAACGATAATCTTTTAAATTATCAATCCCTGTAAAATTAAAGAGTTCTGTGATAATTAAGATGGAAGGCGTAACATTTGAGTATAAACACGGAAGTATGAATGATTTATTAGCTGGAAAAGGAATAACAGTTAAAAATTTTGAAGAGTTATATGGTTCTCCAAGAGTAAATGGTTTAGTAGCCCCTAACTTTGTAGGAGTTTTCCAAAAAACAGAAAGAGGAATGCCTAAAGGTCTTGAACTTATGTATGAAAAATTATTCCAAATGGGTTTTTCTGCAAGACACGGAGGAGAAGACGGTGCACATCCGAACCTTATATCTGTTGTTTATGATCATAAAACATGGAAAAATGAAATTGTAAGAATGATGATGGGAAGAGATGTTTCTGGAAGAGTTAAATTAATAGGCTATCAACCAACTCCTGATTTTAGTTTAAAATATACTCCAAGCGCAGAAGATACAATAGAGAATATCAGATTACTACAAGAAGGCGCAGTAATAAGAAATAAAGTTCTTGATGATGTTTGCGGAATTTTTAAGACTGCAAAAAGAGAATTCGGATTAACAAGAGAGGAAGCTGGATTTTATATGACTTTTTTAATGCATGCGAGTGATTTGAAAATTGTTCCATCTGTTGAAACTATTAGCGGAGAATATGAATTCTTAACTCAACAATCAGACGAAACAAGAAGAGAAATTGATGATTTAAGTGGCGGAAAAAAGCCTAAAAAATAAAATTATTTCTTTTTACCAACTAAAGATAAGATATCATTTGCTTTAGCAGCTAAAACTTTTTGTTCTTCTGCTGTTGGAACTTTTCTTACTGGCTTATTTTCTACTGGTTTAGCCTGAGTTGCTTGAACTGCCTTTTGTTGAGGTTTTTGTACTTGAACTTGTTGTTGTGGCTTTTTTTGGATTTGGATTTGAACTTGTTTCTTTTGTATTTGAACCTGAACTTGTTTTTGTTGAGGTTTATTTTGAACAACTACTGTTTTTACTTGAGAATTTTGATTTCTCATTTGTGCAAGTTCTTGCTTAACGATATTTCTTATTTCATCTCTGATTGAAACTGTTCCCTTTGGAAGTGGCTTAGTATTATTTACTTGTTTTTGAGCTGCGCCAACTTTAGATAAGATATTATTTGCTTGTGCTGCAAGAACTCTTTGTTGTCCTGGATTTGGAACTGTCTTTTGAGCTTGTGCAGCTTTAGCAGCGTCTGCTTTTCCTTTGATAGCAGCTTGAGCAGCAGCCAACATTGCAATAGGAACTCTAT
>CAZCGJ010000041.1:0-5918 GCA_964498295.1 Candidatus Woesearchaeota archaeon
CATAGATGCAATTTCTAAAACTGCAGAATTTTCTGGTTTTACAAAATAAGTCGGCATTTGCTCTGGATGTTTTTCTATTGTAGGATTTAAGAATAAATTTTCAGGTTTTGCTTCACATAACTTTCCATCTAATAGTTTATCCAAAGATTTATTTGCTCCTTCGCGTTTTGCATTAACTTTTGCAAGTGTTTCGAATCTTCTTTCTGCTTGATTGTAAGTTCCACATAGAACTTGAGAAATATTATCTCCATCTAAATAAACTCCAAGAACTGCAAGATCTAGAGTTTCTGCTCTTTTGAGTTTTAACCATTCAGTTGTTTCTTTACCCGGCAAGTATAATGAATTTGGATTTTTGCAAACTAATCCTTCGTATTTGCTATCCGTCAATTCTACAAACCATTCTTCTAGTTTTCCCGGTTCTGTGAAACTTCTTTGAACACTCGGATTTATTCTAGGCTCTAAAATTCCTTCTGTGATTTTTCTTCTTTCTGTTAATGGCAAATTAATTAGTTTCTTACCTTCCCAATATAGAGTATCAAATGCAGTAAGACCTACCGGAAATTCTGAAGGTAATCCAGATTCCAAATATTTCTTTAAACTTTCAGAAGAAACTTTATTTCTAAATCTCTTTTTTATTGACTGAAATCCATCGTAACCTATTAAACCATGACCTGTAACTTCTGTATCAAGTATGCAGTTTGGCAAACCCTCTAAAGAAGAACTTAATTCTGGAAATATTCCTAAATTAACCTCGTTTAAACTTCTGGTAAATGCTCTTACGATTCCATCTTTCTTATGAATTTGTAATCTATAACCGTCTTGCTTTATTTCTGCAAGGGTTCTTCCGCCATGCGTTGCAATTATCTCCTCGTAAATCTTTTCATCCGGTGCTCGCATGAATATTGGATTCATAGATTCAATTGGTTTTCCTATTTGAATTCTTTGCGTTTGGTTTTTGTTTGCCATGTTTAGACTAAATTTGAAATCTATATGAATTTGTGAGGTGATCTTTATCACCACAAGATATATAAAGAAAATAATTCTAGATAAATTATGGAATCATCAAAATTAAAATCACTCGGACTAACGGACAATGAAGCAGCAATTTATACCGCCCTCTTAGAAATGGGACCTCGTTCTGCTGGAACAATCTCTAGGAAAACAAAACTTCACAGAAGAGTTATATACGACACTACGGAAAGATTAATTGGTAAAGGACTTATTGGGTATATGGTGGAAAATGGAAAAAAGATTTTTAGCGCTGCTAATCCAACCAGGTTTAAAGAAATAGAAGAAGAAAGAGAAAATAAAATTAATGAAATTTTACCAGAAATGATGGAAATTTTTAATTCTGCTAAAGAAAAACATGGGGGAGACACATTGTTTTTCAAAGGGAAAGAAGGTTTAAAGTCGGTATTTGAAGATCAACTTGCAGAGAAAAAAGAAATTCTAATTATTGGCGCATCTGACATGGCGTATGAAGGTTTAGAATTCTATTTTCATTGGTTTGATAAAAGAAGAGTTAAAGAAAAAATTAAAACAAAAATTATTTTTAATAAGGACGTTGAAGGTAAACATCCGAAAATTCCGTTATCAGATATAAGATATTTACCAGAGAAATATTCTTCACCTATGGCAGTTAATATCTATGGAGAGAAGATTGCAATTATATTCTGGAATAAAATTTCACCTTTTGCAATTGTTGTAAAGCAAAAAGAAATTGCAGATGGATACAGAAAACATTTCGAGATGATTTGGAAAAATAGCAAATAATATAAACTTGTTTCTCCTATATTTTTTATGCTAATGGGAGACCCGAGCTCTATATTGGTTGATGTAAAGGCTTTTATCCAGCCAGAGGAATTCTATAACAAATCATTATATCTTCTTTTTTCAAAGGAGAGAACTCTTGAAAGAGAGAATGAAAATCTTTTAAAAAAGGCATTTATGATTGCAAATCTAAAACCTAAAAGATTAGTTGTTGAACAAGGAGCGATGGTTCTTGAGTGTGCAGGTTACGGCCAGGCTCTGGCTCATGATCAATATTTATTTGAAAAAGACCCCACTTTTACAAGATTCTTTTTACCCGCAACATACCATATTAATGTTGGACAATTACCCTCTCCGACTGCTGGACAAAGAGCTAACGGGCTTAGTTACACTTTTAGGCAAGATTCAATACCTACTCTATAACTATCCCCAGAGCTTCTGCAAGCCTCATGTCTAACAAGTTCTCCCCTCTCCAAGTCAACATTGTTCTATCAAAAGCACCACCGTGCCAGTCAGATCCATAAGTTAATAATAGGTTATGTTGCTCAGCATATTTTCTAAATGGTTCGTTTCTTCCATTATGATTTGGTTGAATTTCTATGCCGTCAATACCTTGGCCCACTAATACATCTAACTCTTTCATACTGTCTACATCTTTGAAAGGATGTGCAATGAAAGCTTTTCCACCGGCCAAATGTATTTGTTTTATGGCCTCCGCTGGAAAGACATCCGTGTCCCTATCGTTAACTTCCGGATATTTATTTAGATAATTATTATAGGTTCCATAATCTAGAGTTTTTAGGCCTCTTTGCTTAAAAAATTCTTGACATTCCGGATCTTGCACCATAGAGTACCAAATATTCATTTTCCCCAAACGAGATTCTGGACAATAATTGACAACCTTTTCCAGACTTATAGGTATTCCTTGTCTTTGTAATCCTTCAACTCTTTTTCCACATACTCTTTTTTGAGCTTTTTCAGAAAGAGCTAAAAATTCCTTAAGTGTTTCTGCTTCAGTATTAATTCCCAATCCAAGTATGTGATATTTGTCGGTACTTACTTCTACTCCTGGAACTATTTCAACGCCCCATTTCTGCCCAAGAGCATATGCATTTCTATGCGCACGTACATTGTCATGATCAGTAATTGCCAGATAATCTATTCCATTAAACCTCGCAGTTTTAATTACATCTTCCGGAGTTTGTAAACCATCCGAATAGAATGTGTGTGTATGAAAGTCAATGTGTGCTTGTTTTTCCATATTGTTTTTGTCCTTTTCAATATCTTAACGCCATAGAAACATTTATATATTTCTTATATAATTGATATAATTGATATAAAATGATAAGAAAAGTGATCAAGCAGGCGAATCAGGCATATACGATAACTTTGCCTATAGAATGGGTTAGAGAAAATAATATAGATAAAAATCCAGAAATAGATGTTGTTTTACAAGATAAGTCTTTAGTTATTAAAAACACCAAAGAGATTTCTGTTAAAAAAGAAAAGATAATACTCGAAAGCGGTGAGCGAGTTGGACTGGGCAGAAGAATACATGCACTATATGCAAAAGGAATTGACGAAATTGAAATTGTTTCTAAAGAAGACATTAGTTCTAAAGTTACAGAAGTAATGGCAGAGATAATAGGGTATGCACTGGTTTCACAAAGTAAGAATGTGTATATAATAAAAGACATCGGCGGAGGTAGTTATTCTAATCTTGATGAAATATTTAAAAGAGTTTTTCAGATGGTCTTAATATTCTATGATTCTGCAATAGAAGATATATTCGGAAAAGAAACAGAGACAGAAACAAGTCTTTCAAACAGAGATAAAGAAATAAATAAGTTTTGTTTATTTCTAGAAAGAGCAATAAATAAAATGTCTTACTCGGATCCAATTAAAGGAAGAGCTTTATTTACATATTCTTTTGCTTTAGAAAAAATAGGTGATGAAATCCATAGACTTTGGAGAGCTAACCTAAACTCTAAGATTAAAAAAACTGAAAAATTAAAAGAGTTACTTTTGCTTTCTAAGGAGGGCCTAGACTTGACTTTTGATTTTTATTATTCTAAAGACATCGCTGTTGCAGAAAAAATTTATAAAATAAAAGAAAAAGTCAGAAAAAATGCAGAAGCTCTTTCAAAGCAAGAATCTTTTGACTTTGCAAGGCATGCAATAAAAATAATAGAAGATGCTGCAGACCTCAATCATTTAAATTTAATTATGAAAGACCAATGAAAAATAAATACTCGACACTAATTTTTGATTTGGACGGAACGTTGATAGATTCCATGCCACCCCATATAAAAGCATTTGAGAAAATATATTTAGTTAGAGGTATAAGAATAGAGACAAAAGAAATAATGCATTTGATAGGTTTGCCCGCTGCAGAAATTATTAAATTCTTGAATAAAAAACATAAAGTCAAAGAAAATGTTTTAAAAATGCGAGATGAAAGAAGAGATTATTTTTTTGAATTTATCAAGAATAAAGAACTAACGATAAAAGGAGTAAAACAAACTATCAAAAAACTAAGTAAAAATTACAAAATGGCAATAGTCACAGGTTCATCCAGAAAATCATATTTAGGTTCCACGGATAAAGAATTTCAGAAAATTTTTGATTATGTTGTTTGTGTTGACGATGTTAAAAGAGCAAAACCTGCGCCAGATGAATTAATATTGGCTATGAAAAAATTAAAGGTTAAGCCTTCTGAATGTTTGATGACTGGAGATTCTATCTTTGATCAGATTGCGGCAAAGAGAGCTAAAATGGATTCAGTAGGTGTTTTGACAGGATATACTTCTGCCGTAAAACTGAAAAAGGCAGGAGCAAAGTTTGTGATTAAGAATGTAAACGAGTTAAACAAAGTTATTTAAACACTTAATAATTTGATATTTTAAGAGGTTTTAATTTTATGTTTAAGAAAAAATGCCATTCCTGTAAAGAGAAAGTTGACAGAAAGTTTTTGTACTGTCCATGGTGCGGAGTCCCACTCAAGGCTAAGCAGAATCTTCAAGAAGAATATGGGATGTTAGGCAATAATGATGAAGTGGAAATGCAACAAGCAGTTAATGATTTAAAATTGCCATTCGGATTTAATGGAATTGTCAATTCTTTAATGAAGCAAATAGAGAAGGAGATGGCTAATATGGATAACATGAATGGGCCAAAACCTAAAGGTTTCAAAATACAAATTTCTACTGGAATGCCTAAAATGCAAGCAATGAATCCCCAACCTGTTGAGCAAACAAAGAGCGTCAGTTCTATTGAAGCGTTTAATGAAAAAGTTTCTGAAGAGGAAAGAGATAGAAGAGTAAAATTAAAACAGGTTCCTGCAAAATCTACAATTAGAAGATTGCCAGAGGGATTAATTTATGAAATTGAAACACCAGGAGTTACTGCAAAGAAAGATATAACACTTACAAAACTTGAACAGAGCTTAGAATTGAAAGCATATACAAAAGACAAATGTTATGTGAAGAAACTTCCTGCTAAAGTAGAAATTCTTGGAATGGCTATAAAAGGCGGAAAAATATTTTTAAGATTGAAAGGATAATTTTAAGTTAATTCTTTTTTAATCAACTTGTGAGCAGCATTAACTTTTTGGAAAAGTTCGTGGTCACCTTCAGGCATGTCCGGATGATGCTGTCTTGCTAAGTCTTTGTACTTCTTACTTATTAATTCAAAATCTTTTTCACTTTCATCTACACCTAAAGTTTTTCTAGCTTCTCTAAGTTGATCAGATAAATCATCGTCTTCAGAAAACTCACGTGCAAATTGATCAAAGGTTATTTCTTTAGAAAGTAATTTTTCTACTTCGATTTTTAAAACTTTATCAATAACACAAAGATTCTCAATAAAACGAGGCATTAGAGAATAACTATATTTCAAATTTCTTCCTTGCATCCACCATTCTACTGAAGCTGGTGCTTTCTTTTGTGCAATTCTTTCCATAGGCATTCTAACATTATCCCTGTCTATCCCTAGTTGTTTCAATGTTGAAATAATACTATTTTGAATTTGAACAGATCTACGTTCAAATGAATTTGTTATGCTTGGAAGCACTATTTCATTTCCTTTAATTTTTACCATAAAAATATATCTAAAAGTGCCCTTTTAAACTTAAGTGAAACCGAATGGTT
>CAZCGJ010000042.1:0-5892 GCA_964498295.1 Candidatus Woesearchaeota archaeon
CTTTCTTTCCTCTCATTGAAACATTTCCAACGTCTTGTTTTTTGTAAATAACTAAAACATGTTTATCTGGATTTTCGAATTGAAGTTTGTTTGCAAGTTCTGATGACATGCTTGTTTGTCCGGCATATTCTAGTAAAATAAGATCTTCTCCTATATTTACTCTTTTTTTCAAAAGAATATTCATATGTTTTATCAATTCATCATATTTTTGGTGCAAATGTTTAGTTTCATAATTTTCGTCTAGAATGTCAGTAGGATTATTTGCTTTTATGAAAAGTCTAATCATATGGAGTACATTAGTTACAGTATCTTTCAAACCGAAGTTAATCATAGAAGTTATTTTTCCTATTTCTGTTTTATACATACAGTCAAATGGGCTTTTTATTGTGGATAAGAATTCTTTATTTTCTTTTGCATAATCTTTTGCAAATTCTGGCATAAAGTTATCTCCAATACAACCTGTAATCGCTAACCATTGGTCTGCTTTTCTTTCAAATATTTTTTGTGCAAGATATGTTGTTGGTTCACACGAAGGATAACTATTGAAGTAATTTATCATTTCTTTTATTTCTTTATCTATTTCTACTCCGTGATGGTCTATCCATGTTATTGGAATTGATTTTTCAAAAACTCCTTCTATAAAATCTTTGCTTACTTGCGGTTTATCTAAAATGAAAACATGATCTGGATTTAATTCTTCTACTTTTCTTAAATATGTTTTATCTAGTTCTGGGAAAGATTTTATTGCAACTCCTTTTCCTCTACCTATGGCTTTCTGAAGAATAATAAAACTACAAAATCCGTCTACATCATTGTCAAAGAAGAATAAAGGGTTTTGTGATTTCTCCAAAGAATCTTTTATTTGTTCAATTTGTTTATTAGATAACATTTTAGATTATTATTCTTCCCTCAACTATCTTTTCTCTTAATTGTGCAATTTCTTCTTTAATATTTATTGCGTTACTCTTCAAAATATCTTCCATTTTATTTGAGTCGTCTGTAAGTATATCGTTCAAAGACTCATATTCTTTTACTATTGCAAATGCTTCCTTTTCTGAAATACTTAACTGAGACATAAATCTATATCCTCTAGGTGAAACTATATCTTCTAATTCTTTTTGGAAAATTAATCTTGCTATAGATTCTAATTCTATTAAACCTTCAAAACTAAGATTTTCAAGTAGAAGTTTTGTTTTTTTGAGAGACATCTTTGAATAGTCTCTTATTATTTCTTCTTCTTTTCTTTCTACTCCTTTTAATAATTCTTTAAATCTTAAATTCATTAAATTACCTTCTTTTCCAACTTCTATAAAATCCTTTTTCAATGTTTCAGAATTTCTCAATATAATTTCTGCTCTTTGGATTATTTTACATACATCAGAAACAGAAACCATATTTGTTATTTCCAATATCCCTATTTTATTTGTAAGTTCGTCAAATATTTCTCTTTGTTTTTCCAATAGTTGAATTGTATTGCTGATTTCTCTGAATACTTCTTCTGCAGGTCTTAAATAACATTTTGAATTTCCATAATAAAGTGTAGTTTTCTTTCTTCTTTCGGATATTGTAATCACTAATGTGTTTAGCTGCTTTGCAGTTTTCTCTGCTGCTTTATGTCTAGTTCCTGTTTCGTTCGTTGTTATTGTTGGATCTGGAGTGAATAAAACATTTGCATAAAGAATTCTTCTTAAATCAGAAGAAATAACTATTCCGCCGTCCATTTTACATAATTCAAATAATCTTTGTGGTGTGAAACGACAATTAACTCTGAATCCTCCTTCAATTATCTTCTCTATTTCCGGAGTTTCAAAAGCAATTATAGCTCCCATTTCAGAACGAAGTACATCAGCTATTACTGTTCTAAGTGCAGTACCTGGTGCAACTTTCTTTATTTGTTCAAGCATCAACTTCTCTTTTTCTTCCATTTTACTTCTTTTTTTGTATGTTTTGAATTGGATATTTTTGAGTATTTAAATCTATTTCACAATATATCTGGCATCAGCAACAATATAGTTTAGTTCATTTACAATTAGAGGATTTATGTCTAGTTCTATTATGTTTGTATTTTTTTGAATAATTTCTTGCAACTTTTTTATTGCAGCAACACAATTTTTTAATTCTCTTTCTTCTAGTTCTTTTGAAAATTTAGTATCTTTTATCATTGAAATAATTTCTTCTTCTTTTATAGGAATTATTCTGAATGAAACATCTTTTTCTTGCTCTATATTTGTCCCGCCTTTTCCAAACATTATAACGTGTCCGAATTCTGGTGTTGCTTTTATTCCTAAAATGATTTCTTTTCCGTGTAATTGTCTCTGGACTATTGCTTCTTCAAAACCTTCTATTTTAGAAATGTTTCCAAAATGTTTTTCTGCTTGATCTATTGAAGAAATATTTGTTTTTACTCCTCCTATTTTTGCTTTGTGCATTATTTTTTTTGATGAGACTTTCATAACCCATGGGAATTGAATCTCTATTTTTTTCAGGTCTTTTTTATTTTTTATAAATTCTCTTTGTGCTACTGGGAATTTATTTTTTTCTAAGAAATCTTCCGCCTCTTTTTCCGTAAATTGTTGCATACTAAATTACAGAAGTCTAAGTATATAAAATTAATGAGGGTTATGCTAGGGCTACGCGGGTTATAGGTGTAAACTCGTATGCTTGTATTTGTCCTTCGTGGATGTGTTTTTCTAGTCCTTTGAGTTTTCCTATATAAGGTCCATATTCTGTGTCAAATTGAGGAACTTCTCTTTTATTTATGCTGATTGTTCTAAGCCCTGTCATTTCTACTTCCGGAATCTTTATTCTATTTCTGTATCCTACGAATATTTTTCCATCTTCTTCAAAAAATAAGTCTTCCATAAATGGACCGTCTATTCCGCAAAATGTTGCCACTACTCCCTTATAGCATTTAGGGCATTCTCCCCAATGATTGAATGAAGCAACCAAATCCCAATTACTTACTTTTATTCCTTCGGGGTTTCTTGCGATTAATCCTCCGTTATTGTGGAAGGCAATTCCAAGACCTTCTCTTAGGGCTCGGTTTAGTTCTTGTGCATATTTAGCTATATTCTCTACTTTAGTTACAGATATTTCCATTGTTGAGTATCGATTTATGTTTTTATAAGTATATTTGCTGTTTAGTATATGAGATTTATTTTTTCGAAACCCTAAATTTATATACTTTCTTTATTAGTTATTTATATGCGTAAAGGTGATTTAAGCGATTTTTTTAATCCTAGAACGATTGCAATTATAGGTGCATCTGATCATTTGGATAAAGTTGGAGGTATTTTGATGAAGAAGGTTTTGGCTAGTAAGCTAGAAATTATTCCGGTGAGCGTTTCACATGATTCTCTTTTTGGAAAAAAATGCTATAAATCTGTTCTGGACTTTGGAGGGAATATTGATTTGGCCGTTATTGCAATTCCGGCTAAGTTTGTTGCTCAGTCTTTGGAAGAGTGCGGTAAGAAAAAAATAAGAAATGTGATTATTATCAGTTCAGGGTTTTCAGAAGGGGAAGAAGATCCAGAAAAACTGATTAAAATTGCTAAGAAATATGATTTGAAGTTTTTAGGAACTAATTGCTTCGGTATTTGTAATCCTTCTAGAAAGCTAGATTTGACTTTTGCTTCAACTATGCCTAAGAATGGAAAAATCGCGTTTATTAGCCAGTCTGGAGCATTATGGAGCTATATTTCTGACTATGGTGATTTTGGATTTTCTAATTTTGCGAGTTTGGGCAATATGGAGAATTTAGATTTTAATGATTTCATTAAATATTTTTCAAAAGACAAAAATACTAATACGATTGTTTTGTATGTTGAGAAGTTTAAGGATGGGCAGGAGCTCATTAGTGTTTGTAAGAAGGCAATTAAGCGTGGAAAAAAGATTTATGCAATTAAGGGCGGAAGTTCTTCTGTCGGCGAGAAAGCGGCGATAAGTCATACTGCAAGTGTTGCGTCTGATTATGCAATTTACAAAGGAGTTTTCAAACAAGCAGGAGTTATTCAATGTGATAGTTTTCTAGAAATGTTTGAGAAGGCGAGCGGGAAGCAGATTAGTTATGAAAAGGTAAAAATGCCTAAAGGTAGCTCATTTATTTTAACAAATGCGGGCGGTGCAGGGGTTTTGCTTTCAGATTATTTATCTAGAAACGGTGTTGAGTTGGTAGAGAAGCCTATGGATATTTTAGGAACTGCCGGGTCTGAAGATTATGCTAAAGCAATGAGCGATATTAAGTCTAAGAAGTTTGAAAATTTGTATGTGATTGTAACTCCGCAGAGTATGTCTGATAACGAAGATATAGCTTGGAAGATTATTGAATTTAGTAAGGAAAATAAGAATAAGAAAGTAATTGGTGTATTTTTAGGTGGAAAGTCTGTTCAGAAGGCTAAAGATTTGCTGAAGAAAAATAATATTCTTTGTGTTGATGCTATTGAAGGATTGAGCTAAAGATTTAAATATTATTGTTCTTATTTATCTATATGGTTAAGTCTAGTCTAAAAGATAAAAAACAATTATCAGAGGTTGTTACGAAGCCCTCATTTGGATCTATTGTTTTTTTTATTCTTGGATTTTTTTTCTTTTTAATTATTGCTATTTATGAGGTTTCAAGAGCCTATTATCCTTTTGGGGCGCTATTCTTTTTTGGAGTGTTTCCCTTGGTTATGTTGGTTGTATTGCTTTCTTTTAAGGAATATCATTTAACTATTGATCAATTAGTTTTCTTTAGTTTATTCGATAAAATTTTAGGTAGGAAAAAGGTTATCAATTTTAAAAGGATAAAAAGTATTATTCTAAAGTATTCTGGCTCGCAGGAATTATTTACTGGAGATGGATCTTCTATTTATCTGCCAAAGAATAGGATTTCTGCCGAGATTTGTATGCAGGACGGTCGTGTCTATAAAATATCTACAAGTGATGAAATTTTTTATACTAATATGAAGTTATTTTCTAAGTCTTTTATTAATAATCCTTATATCAAGAAAAAGATTGAATTTATGAATAAGCGATATTAGTTTTTGAGTTAACGCTCTTCCACAACTTTTAAATAATAGGTTTTTCTTTTGTTCCTATGGGGTGTTTTTGTGGAAAAAGAATTGGTTAGTCGTGCTTTATTCAAAATAAAAGAAATTTATCCTAAATTATCTAAAACCGATTTGGTTATTGTTGTCGGTTCGCGTGCAAATGGTTTGGCAATTGAAGATTCTGATATAGATATTTTGATTTTTACAAAAAATTATAACTATTTTAAAGAAATTTCTGTTAAAAATGGATATCGGCAAAAGAATGAAGATGCTGGTTTTGAAGTTTGGTTGGACAAAATTCCTCTTGAAGTAAAAGTTAAGAAACTTGAAGTTCCAAAGTTTAACTCTATGCAATATTACTATATTTTTGAGGCGCAAGCATTACTAAATGTTTCAAGTTTCAAATCATTTCAGGCAAAAGTAAAAAAGGAATTTTCTAAAAAATACGAAGATTTTCTTTTTAAGAATTACATTTATTTTTTTAACGAGTTTAAACAAATGCAAGGCATGGTTTATCGAAAGAGGAAGGTCATGGGTAGAGATTTAGAAATGAAGAAGGGAGTTGTTATGCAGGCATTATTTAGATTGGCTTTGGTTATTGAAGGAAAACCTTATTGTTCCGATAAGTGGTTATATCATTTTGCAAGTAAAACTAGGATGGGTAAGAAAATAGACTATTTTTTAGACAAGATTGACAGTGTACAAAATTATGAGGATTGGATTGCCTTAAAAAAAGAGCTTAGCGAGTATGTTAATTCCAATATGCCTAAAAGACCTTATATTGGTGTCTGGTACAAATATTTAAATAAGTTCTGGAGCTTAGAATTAACATGAGGTGCGAGATTCTTATAGGTGGTAAAGC
>CAZCGJ010000043.1:0-5622 GCA_964498295.1 Candidatus Woesearchaeota archaeon
TTAACAAGGATCAAATCGAATGTCTTTGTTTCGCCAGCTCTAATGTCTTGACTTTTTACAGCAGATACTATCTGTGAATCAGTTGAAGCGCTTACCTTGATTTGTTTTGTAACTGTTGTTACAGCATCATCATCATAAACTTTTACAACCATTTCATAGACACCATCTTTAGCGTTAGAAGGTACTTTCAAAGAAACTATCTTCTGAGCAGCATCAGTATTGTCGCAATCATCATCACAGGATTCAATAGCAACAAGATCACCGAAGTAACCCTTTGCAGAGATGCCTAATTCTGGAACTGCTACAAGAACAAATCCATCATCAGAATCTTCAAATCCAAGATTTTTAACAACAACAGAAACTGGTACTGTATCGCCAGCTGAAACGGATGCATCATAGTCTACAGAAATAACTCTTAAATCATAAGCGTTTCTTTGTGCAGATACTACGTAAGTATACACCTGTGGAGCCATGTCATCAGCAGAGATTGTTACAATTAAGTACAAATCGTCTGTTAATTCATCGAACTTGGATGGAACCTCAAGGTTCATAATTCCTGTTCTGTAAAGTCTGCTGTCAGAGACAACATTACCTACAAAATAAGAGTCAGAAGAATCTGTTTCGCCGTTAAGCTCAACTTCAACTTCAACATCACTTAAGTTACTGTTAGCTGTAAAATATACTTTTACAGGAACAGTCTCACCAGCAAAAGTAGCGATGTCTAATGTAGAAGCAGTGCCTTGAAGTGTTTCATTCAATTCAATACCATCAACACTAATAACAACATCGTTTAATGCTGCAGATGTAAAACTCAATGCAAACACAGCTAAGACTGCCATAAAGGCAACCATTAAAGTTTTTGTGTTCATTTTGGTTTTTTAATAAAATTTAGTTAAAATCTATACTCTTTTTCCCTTTTTAAATCTTGCCATTTTGTTGTAACTATATAATTACGAATATTTATAAATAGTATACTCTAGTATACTTTATATGACTAAAATCAAGTAACGAAAATGGGGAAAAAACTAACTAATATATATAATAGAACAAAAAGAGAATTGGGAAAACATTTAACAGATTCTACAGCAATGTTGGTATACGCAACGCCTACCTATGCTATCGCTGAAATGCTGGCAGGTATGACTCCTGGAGAATCAGAAAACGCAAGAATACTGGGGGCAAAATGGACATATTTTGGAATGGGAAAAGCATATGCGGGAGGCATGGAATTATCACGAAAACTTTTTGGAGCAGACAAAGATATAACTAAACTAAAGAAACATGATACATTCTATGGCGTAGCTTATAGTGCAGTCATAAGCCCGGTTTTCTATTTATGTTGCGGTACTCATGATATCAAAAAAATAGCATTTGGAACGGCTTTTTCAGTAGGAGTAGGGCTAGTTTCAGGGTGGCCAACTGGATTAGCCATTGATAGCTATAGAGATTTTACCGGACTGGAAGATTCAGACAGACTACACCCTTCACTCCAAAATAAAAGCAGGGCATTTAAAGTAGGGCTGGCAGGTATACTTGCAGCAACTTCAATCGCGGCAACTGATGGAATCTATGGAATTAGAAATTTTTTAGGAAAACAATTTGATAGTTACGGTAGTAAACAAACAAGTGCAGAGGTTACAAAATGAAACTTGTAAAATTTGATTATGAATTTGATAGAGGATTTAAAATCCCAACAGGAGCATTTTGGGAAGCAACAAAAAAATATAGAGAAATAGAAACTACTTTAACTTCAAAATATGGCCCTATAGGGAGTTCTCCGTCCTGCAATATGATATTAAAACTTGCAGTATTAATAAATACAATGGGAAACTTAAAAGACAAAACAATTTTAGATATCGGTTGTGGAGCAAAAAACTCTTGGGACTATGGAGCAACAGACTTTGCAGAACAAGAAAGATTTTATGATCCATGGCTTTGTAGAGCAGCACATGAACTTGGTGCGAAAGTATTTGGTATAGATGGCGCAAGTTCGCCAAATGAAGAATATACTCATATTCAAGAAAACCTCCTAAATTTTGGAGAAATAATGAATAGGTTTCAAGACCACTCGATAGATCTAGCTTGTGCATGGAGTTTTTTTGATTCACCCAACCTTTGCAACGGTAAAAGTATGTTCAGACAAGTTTTAAAAGGACTTGAAAGAAAAGTCAAACCAGAAGGTTCATTTGTATTTGAAGCAGTCTGTACAGGAGTATTAGATAACGGAGACTGGGAATCTTTTTTAGCAAAGAGACAGCAAATAGAAACGGGAGAACTAATATGAAAAAAAAGAACAACATAACAACATTAAAATTAGAGAAAGAAACAAAAGAAAGACTTGAGAAACTAAGAGAACACAAAAGAGAAACATATGACGATATTATTAGAAAAATTATGTACGTTCTTAACACTGTAAGGGACGAACCCGTAAAGGCTAAAGCAGTTCTAGAGTTCATTGATGAAAAAAGAAAGAGAATGTTTGAGACAGAATTCTCTAAGGAAGAAAGATCTTCCAAAGCAATACAAAACAAAATTCAAAAGAAAACTAAGGAGAATTAAAATGGCAAAATCTTTAGAAACACAACTAGAACATAAATCCAAAGCATTTTCAATAGACACTGCTGCAAATATAAGTTACTCGTTGGCAGTTGGAGCAGCATTAGACTATGCCGCAGGATTAAACTTATCGGGAATAATTGCTTCTAGAACCTCT
The DNA here is from genome assembly GCA_964498295.1 of Candidatus Woesearchaeota archaeon. Taxonomy (GTDB): domain Archaea; phylum Nanobdellota; class Nanobdellia; order Pacearchaeales; family GW2011-AR1; genus CABMGO01. Next base: position 2,714 of record CAZCGJ010000043.1, read on the forward strand.
GCAACAGGAATAAATATTCTAACTGGAGGAGCATATGGGTGGCTGAGAGAAAAAACTTACAAAATTACAAATACGACAGAAAAAAGCCATCCAGCAAAAAAATGGGTCACGGACACAATAGCATTCAATCTAGGACAAATACCGCTATATGCAACAGCGGTAACAATAGCAAGTCTCGCATCAGAAGGTAAAGTAGACTTGGAAAAAGTAAAGCATGGAATAATATATCTTGCAACAGTTTCACCACTAATAGGACCAACATTAGGAATATTCACAGATACTCTTAGAAGAATGTTTAAAATAAAAACAGCAGCAGAAGGAGCCTACTAAAAAAATGGAAACTAAAATTGTACAAGAATTCTTATTATTTAGAAAAGAAAATACTCCTTTAGAAAAGTTATTGAATGAAAAAATAAAAATGATAGAAAACTATCAAACACCTAGAACAGCAAAAGAGTTCTATGAAACAATTATGCAAACAATTCAAGAATCTAAAGCACCTATTGAAAGAAGATGGTTTTCAGATAGCGAATATCATTTCTTTTTCCCAGAACAACCAGGGGAAATGCTATTCTTATATTTTGAACCGAATGGCACAGATACTGTAAGCCATATAAAAGAAGAAAAAGAAATAATTGTTACAGTAAGACCTGCGGCATTTATTCCAGGTTTAAGAAAAGATATCTTTCTTGGAAGGAATAGGCCATACGATAAAATGCCAACTGGAATAAAAATTAATGATAAGGTTTATCCACTAAAATACGGTTATTCTGCACAAACACCTTTAAAAGGAAAACTAAGCTAAAATGATACGTGAAAAAAATATAGAAATCCAGGGTAAAAATCCTTTTGATGAGGAACTGAAACAAAAAATAAATATCCTTGAAGCATTCAAAACAGAAACTAATTAATTTTATTCCAAAGTTCTAAACCTTCTTTCGCATCCCCTACAGGATTGGGTGCTTCAGAAATAATCGTAATTTCATTCTTCTGATTTTTCAAAAAACCAAACAAATTCTTCCATTCTTTTTCTTCAGTATGTTTGTGATTCTTCTCACCTTTATCTCCATAATCAATTCCAGAAAAATGACAATGCCATTCTTTAAATTTGCCAAAATTCTCTTCTATTAATTCAAAGTTACTTTTATCATAACGAGCAAGAACATGCGCAAAGTCTATACAAAAACCACAACCAGATTCATTTACCAAACGCGAAATTTCTTCAATTGAACCAAATACATTTCTTTTACCCATAACTTCTGGACATAGAATAACATTAAACTTTTTCTTTTCAATCTCTACCATTAATTCAAGAATTTCTTTCTTAATATTCTGAAAAGCCTCTTCAGGCATCAGTTTAGAATAAAATCCTGCATGAAAGACAATAGGAGTTTTATGTTTACCATTAGACAAGGAATGCCCAACTTCACAGCAGTCTAAAATTCTTTTTTTACTCGCAGAAATCTTTGTTTTATCTTCTGAATTAAGGTTAATATAATAAGGTGCATGAATACTCAAATAGATATCCAACTCTTTTGCTTTCTTTCCAATTTCTTCAGCACTTTTTTTATCAAGATAAACACCATAAGTAAAGGCAACTTCACAAGCTTTCAAACCCAATTCATGATATTTTTCCAAAACAGCAATCGCTTCCTCTTTTCCACCCAAACCCGAAGGCCCGAATCTTATCGTTTTCATGAAAATAAATACAGAACAAGATATATAAGTTTAATTACCAAACTTTCACAATAAAATCTAGATTTACAATAGAACCATTTGCATAAATTACACTTTTCCTATAAACTCCAGATATTACTTCAGCTTCGTCAGGGATAGTTTTTTGCATAGCAAAATCAGTCCCTTCTATAATAACTGCAAAATCAACAACTGCAGGAACGCCAAAACGAGTTTTAGAAGCATTGTAATCATTATAATACTCTACCCTTCGTTCATTAAGTGTTTTATTAGAAATAACTTCCTGACGTTCAATATACCCTAATGAATAAGGTTTAACCTGTGAGGAACAGCTAGGAATATTTTGATCAACAAATTCGTTAGAAGAAAGTATATAGTAAGTACACGGCTTTTGCTGTGCCAAAGACAGATCATTACTATTACTATCTAATTCAGCAGGCATACAAACAGAGCAATCCGAAGGATTATTTACAAAAACTAATACCGAGGTTACATTTGTTTTAATATCAACAAAAAAAGTGTCAGCAACACCATATAAAATAGATTCTTCCAATAAATCTTGTTTTGTAGGCTCCAGAGACAAAACTAAAAACAGAGTAAAACTAACAAAAAGTATAAATGAAATAATAATTTCGAAATGGGCAGAGCCTTTTTTGTTACAGGACATATAGAACTGACTAAACCCTCTTTTCTGTATCACCATCTTAATAGAATTAAACAAATAAGTTATATAAATTTAATGAAAACTAATCTTCCTCAATCTCATCAAAATCATCTTCTCCAAGCTCTTCTTCATCATCAAAATCTTCATCATCCTCGATAACAACAACTTCTTTCTTTTTTGCAGGCTTACCAGCTACTTCTTCTTCATCAATTTCTATTTCTTTTTCTGCCATAGTGTATTACTCCCGATTATTCTAACTCAAGATCATCGTCACTGAATTCTTCAGGGTTCAGCTCATCTTCATCAGGGTTTCTACCTCTTTCATCTAAATCCATAAGTCACCTTTGATGACTTTGTATTTTTCTCAGCCTTTATAAATTTTTTTATGATCTTTTTTAAAAACTAATATTTAAAAACCCTCTTTTGCTCACTAGTAGATTAGACAAGTGTCGGTTGAGATTATTAATAACTCACAATCAATATCACGTTTTGGCAACGCCAAACATCATATTCATTCACTGCTATTTGCAGAAGCACTTTTCTAATATAA
>CAZCGJ010000044.1:0-5499 GCA_964498295.1 Candidatus Woesearchaeota archaeon
AAATAAAAGAATATTTTTGGATAAAAGGTATTGAAAGAAGTAAACACAAGAATAAGCCTCATCAATATTATCCTTAGTAATTAGTTAATTATAAATACCTTTTTTTATTAGTTATTTTATGCAGAGCGTGATTGATACAATTAATTCTTTAGGTCTACGTGGACTTTCTAAAATAGAGGTAGATCAAAAGTTGGCTGAGAAAGGTTATAATGAACTTCCTATTGAAAAAAGAAAGGGTTTTTTATCTATTGTCTTGAATGTTCTTAAGGAGCCTATGTTTTTACTTTTAGTTGTTTGTTGGTTTCTTTATTTGCTTTTAGGAGATATTCAAGAGTCTTTTTTGCTTTTGGGGTTTGTTTTTTTTATGATTATTATTACTATTTATCAGGAGAATAAAGTTGAAAGAGCCTTAGAGGCTTTAAGAAATTTATCTAGTCCGAGAGCACTTGTTTTTCGAGACAATGAAATTAAAAGAATTGCTGGTAGAGAAGTTGTATCAGGAGATATTTTAATTCTTGCGGAAGGAGATAGAGTTCCTGCTGATTGCATCATAGTTGATTCTAGTAATTTATCTGTAGATGAAAGTATTTTGACTGGGGAAAGTTTTGCAGTTAAAAAATCTCCAACTGTAAATTTAAAAGTAGTTATGCAGGCTCCGGGCGGAGATAATACTTGTTTCGCGTATTCTGGAACGCTCGTTGTAAATGGGAGAGCAGTTGCTATTGCTAAAAATGTTGGTAGCGATACGGAAATGGGGAAGATTGGAAAAAGTCTTGAAAACATTATTCCTGAGAAAACAAATCTCGAGAAAGAAACCAATAAAATCGTTAGGTATGTTGCCTTCAGCGCTCTTGCTTTGTCTATATTGGTTACTATTATTTATTATATTCTTAAGGAGAGTCTTATTAATTCTATTTTAGCAGGAGTTACTCTTGCGATGGCTATAATTCCGGAAGAATTACCTGTAGTTTTAGTTATCTTTTTGGGCCTGGGTGCATGGAGAATGTCTAAAAAAAATGTTCTAGCAAGAAAACAAAAAGCAATTCAGGTTTTGGGTTCTGCTACGGTTCTATGTAGCGATAAGACTGGAACAATTACTCAAAATAAAATGAGTGTTGTTAGATTATTTTCTGATAATAAGTTTTATTCTTTAAATAGCGAACCAGTTCCAGAAAGTTTTCATGAGTTGATAGATTATGGAATTTTAGCTAGTCAAAAAGATCCAACCGATCCAATGGAGAAGGCGCTGAGTGCTTTATTTAAGGGAAAAATTGACTCAAGTCATAGACACGATGCTTGGGATTTGGTTAAAGAATATCCATTGTCTCATGATTTTTTAGCTGTTTCTCAAGTTTGGAAGAATTCTAGTAGTAGAAAAAAAGTTGTTGCTGCAAAAGGTGCTCCCGAGGCAATATTTGATTTATGTAAATTATCTGATAAAGAAAGAAATGTTTTAATAAAAAAACTTAACGATTTTACAAAGACTGGACTAAGGGTTTTGGCCGTTGCTAAGTCTGAATTTGTCGGAGCATTGCCTAGAAGTCAGTCTGGCTTTAAATTTAATTTTATAGGGTTTATAGGGTTTGAAGATCCAGTTCGTGCTGGCGTTGCACAATCTGTCCAGGATTGCTATACTGCTGGTATTCGAGTAATTATGATCACTGGAGACTATTCCGGGACTGCGCAAAATATTGCAATGGAAATTGGTTTGAAAAATCCTAGAGATTATATTTCTGGAAGTCAAATAAATAGTATGACTGATGAAGATTTGAAGGAAAAAATAAAAAAAGTAAATTTATTTGTTCGAGTTGTTCCGGAACAGAAATTGAAAATAATTCATGCACTAAAAGCTAACGGCGAAATTGTCGCAATGACAGGTGATGGAGTAAATGATGCTCCTGCATTAAAGGCGGCAGATATCGGCGTTGCAATGGGTGAACGAGGAACAGATGTTGCGAGAGAAGCTGCATCTATTGTTCTGTTGAATGATGATTTTACCTCTATTGTTAATGGCATTAGACTTGGAAGAAGAATTTATGATAATTTGCGGAAAGCGTTTCATTATTTATTTGCCGTACATATTCCTATTGTAGCAATAACATTTTTCGCGGTTTTATTGGGGTATCCATTAATTTTGTTGCCCGTTCATATCTTATTTTTAGAATTGATTATCGATCCTAGTTGTTCAGTTGTATTCGAATCCGAAAAAGAAGAGAAAGATATTATGACTAGAAAACCTCGTCCTCCTCGTGAAACAGTAGTAAATTGGAACTCTTTTGCTTATAGTGTTTTAAGAGGGTTTATTATTTTCTTAGGTTGTATTGGTGTTTTCTTAATGTCTATGAATCTTACTGGTAATTTTAATGAAGCGAGGGCTTTGTGTTTTGCAACTTTAATTATTTCTAATATCTTCTTAATTGTTGTAAGTAAATCTATTACGCAGTCATTTTTCAAATCTATATTTGATAATATTACATTTTGGATTTTAGCTGTATTGGCAATATTATTCTTATTAGCGACGATATATGTGCCTTTCTTAATGCATTTATTTGGATTTGAGGTTTTACATCTTAATGACTGGGCAATTTCTTTTGTAGTTGCGGTTGCGTGCGTATTTTGGTTTGAAATTTTCCGAAGAAAATAAAGATTTTCCGTTAGTGATAGGATTTATAAACTTAAATTTATTAAATATAATATGCATAAAAAAGAGGGAGTGATACTAGTCTTACTTTTGTGTGTATTCTTTACTAGTTTTGGAAGTGCAGAATCGGGAATGGTTGCTTTTCAAACCACTGGAGGTGATACAGGTACTCCTTATTATCAAATTTGGAATGAAACGTCTTTTGGTGGAACATTTAGTGCAACTACGGTAGCTGCGGGAGCAGGAGTCTTGCGTACGTTGGTCTTGAAAAATAATCCGGTAAGGGAAGAAGTAGCTCTTGCTACACTAGACTCTAATAGTGATATAAAAGTACAGTTTTATAATTCTATTTCTAATTGGAGTGCGGCCTCACCCATGACTACTGGTTCTGGCGTAGCTACTATGCGACCTTTTGATGTTTCTATTGAAAAGGCGTCGGGTGATGTCATGGTTGCTTATAACAATGGAACTGCAGGTATTGTGGCCTATCAGGTTTGGAATGGTTCTTCTTGGTATAAGACTAGGGGTGTAACGACAAATCTTACTGGGCAAATAAATTGGATAAACTTAGTTGCTGATAGAGATGATGGTGTCAGTAACCACATTATGATGATTGCAGCAGATGCCAATGCTGATTTGATTGCAATGGAATGGAATGGAACAAATTGGTCAATTTCTTATTTGTTAGAAACAACTTTAGAAACTGCAACCAAAGAAGATTTTGCTGTCGCTTATGAAAATTCTGGAGATGCTTTGATTGTTTGGGCTGATGCTGCAACTGCTTCCTTGAGAGCAATTAGTTTTACAGATACGGTCGGGGTTGAAAGTAGTGTTCCAGCTTCCGCACTCCAGACAGCAGATTTTCAATGGGTACGAGCTGTGAATTATCCAAACACTGATAGAATAATGGTTTGTTCTGCAGATGCTGGCGGTGATTTGAATTGTGTTGAATGGACGGGTTCTGGTTGGGGAAGTGTGACCGAAATAGATGCAACAATAGAATATACTGATCTCACTAGTATGCGAAATTTTGATATTGTGCCAGACACTTCTTCCAATAGTTTTGTTGTTATGTATGGTAATGATGCTTCTGACTTTTATAATGTAATCAGATGTTTTGGAACTGCAAATTGTCAAGCGGGTGCTTGGGAAGCAGCTCAAACTTTTCTTTCAGGAGTTGATATTGGAACGGACACTGTCTGGGCTTCACTGCAATATGATCCTGAAAATGTTGGGAAGATAACCGCTTTAATGACTGATCAGGTCGGTTTGAATAATTACATTGCTCGAATAGGATGTTCTAATTCAGCAAATTCTTGTGCAGCGGACCAGACATCTACTGCATTGCCTGATTTATCTGTAATTACTTATGAAGCGCAGGCATTTACTTATTTTGGAAGAAGACCAACTGTTCAAAATATTAGCACAAGTTCTACTATTAATAAAAATACATTGATGAATGTTTCAGCTGGAGGAGTTAATGACACGAATAGTAATTCTTTAGATTTTTATTGCTCTGTTTCTTCAAGTTTACCAACTGCTGCAAATGCAATTTGCACTAGGACTAACATAAGTTCCCCATATGCGGGAACAAACTGTTCATTTACTTCTCAGGCTACCAACGGCGATTTTATCGTTTATTGCAGAGTTTATGATGGCGACTGGTATTCTAATGTGGTCAATACAACTTATACTGTTTCCTCTCCTGCGCCAACTACTTCAGTGGTAAGTGTTGCTGGAGATAATTCTATAAGCTATTTTGATACCGTAAATGATAGCGCAACCCTGATTAATGTTTCTGGAGAGGCAAGTATGACTTGTCGATGGGCAGCAACTGATTTGGCTTACAGTAATATGATAAATTCTTGTACGACTGCGGGAATTTACGCAAGCTGTAATGTTACTGGAATTTCTAGTGAAGGGAATTATACTAGATACGTTGCATGTGCAAATATTTATGCTGGGCAAAGTATTTCTGAAAACTTAAATGTTGATTTCTTTTTAGATTATAGTGCTCCTACAACAGCAGATAATTCTAATACGGATTTTCATGTTTCACCTTACATTGTAACTATAACTGAGAGCGACGTTGTTGATTCAGATCCATTTACACTTTATTGTGTGGATACTGTCGGAACATGTACTCCTAATATAGGTATTGATAATCTTGGGCAAGTAACTTTTACAACAAGAGGCCGAAATTATTTAAGATATAATTCCACAGATGATGCAGGAAATATTCAGAATATTACCAATAAATCAATTAATATTAATAGATTACCAGTATTTACCTCTGCTGCAGACAATTCTACAAGTATTAAGGGTGGAAATACTGTTTTAATTTCAACCGTTTCGTTGGATTCTGATTCTGGTCAAACTCTTACTCTTTATGTTTGTAATTCTTCTGGAGCAAATTCTTCTGGATGTACTGGAGCTTCATATTGCTCAAATGTTAGTGAATCAACAACTAATGTAGGTTGCAGTTTTAATTCTGAAACTGACACCGCAGTGCATACTTGGTATGCTTATCTTTTTGATGAATTAGGAGAAGCTGCAACTGCAAATCCATTAACCGGATTTTATTCTACTGATTCTTCCGGCCCCACAATAACAATAAACGATCCTCAAAATACTACTTATACTCAATCTTCTGTGTCTGCACAAATTACAACTTCTGAAGCGGCAGTTTGGGCTGGATATTCTTTAGATGGTACTGAAAACATTACAATGACAAATCTTTCGTCTACTCAATTTACTGCAACTATTTCAGGATTATCTTTAGGTCAACATAATATTACTTACTATGCGAATGATAGTTTTGGAAATATGGGTGATTCTTCAGTTAGATATTTTACAAT
>CAZCGJ010000045.1:0-4776 GCA_964498295.1 Candidatus Woesearchaeota archaeon
TTACAGATAAGTCAACATTTCCGCCATCAGTTCCGAAAACTTTAGCACAAACAACATCATCAAAATCAAAATGATCTCTCAATTCTCCTCTTCCAACATATCTTGGAACTTCTGTAACATTCAAGAATCCGTTTTGATGAGAACCGAAATCAATTAACCAGCCTTTGAATGTAATTCCAACAACTGTTCCGATAATAACATTTCCTCTTCTTGGGACATAAACTCCTGACAAAGGAATAACTCTAACAAGCTTATCGTTAACTTCTGCTAAACCATATTTACCTGCAACAATATCTTGTCCTTCTCTTCTTGCTCCATCTCCAGGTAAGAATTCGTCGCCACTAACAATTGTTTCGCCCGGGATAATAATCTTTCTTTCTTCCATTTTCTACAATCAAAATATCCTACAAAAGAGGGTTTATAAAGCTTATCATGTGTGCGATGGTCCTTGGTCGTCGGATTTATACTTTTTTTATTTTTACACAATATTTATAAACAAAAACATACTCTCTAAAATATGGTTGAAGGTGAAAAAAGACAGGTAGAGGGTGTTTTGGTTCTTAAGGAAAAAAAGACGAAGAGTCGAAAAGTTTCTAAGAAAAGTTTAGGTAATCTTATTCCAAAAAAGAAAAAGATGACTGCTGCCCAAAGAGAAGAGATGTTAATAGAAAATTTTGTTGGATTGCAACGAGCAATGATTAATTTATCAATGAAGTTTGAAAATTTATCTGATAATATTTCTAAGCTTCTAAATGTTTTCGAAGTTTCAGCTAGAGACTATATGATTAATAAAGGAAAAACAACTCCTGATGTAGACAGAGATTTAATCAATCGAATCAATATGCTTCTAGATCAAAATAAAGCAATTATGGGCAGTATTAGAGCATTAGATGAGAAAGTAAAGAAGCAAGAACCTGTAAAACCTTCTCCAGCTCCAATAGTGCCTCCGGTGCAAGCACAGACTCCAAATGTCCCTGCCGGTATGCAACAATCCCAGTATACACCGTCTATAACTCCATCTAAACCAAAAACAATTGTACAGACAATATGAACTCAATCGCAAGCAATTCTCCGATAGTTCGTGAGATTGTTTTTAGAATTATTTCTTCTGGTGAAATTGAAAATAGTCGTGAGAAACATAGAATTGATAACGATATAGTCCCTATTATGTCTTCTAAAGTTCACGCTCTTTCAAGCGGTTTTCAAGAAAGCGTTCTTAAAGTTCCGATAGTAAAACAAGAAAAACCTCAAATTGTTTCTCATCCAAATGCGCCTCCCGTTATTTTAGAAGGATACGGGAGACTTTCAGGCCTAATAAGAGATCCTACTATTTCCTCCATAGAATATATGGGAGAAAATCTACCTCTAAAAATTAATAGAATGGGAAAAATTCAAAGTACTAATATAATTTTATCCGATGAAGAAATAAAATCTATTTTAATATATGTTTCCAGCAGAACAAAAATACCTATCGACAATCAGATATTCAAGGTTGCAATAGATAACCTTCTCTTCAATGCTATTATTTCTAAAGAAGTGGGGACTCGTTTCTTAATAAAAAAGAATTTTCAGATTTCTCAAGATTATTCAGAAGCGTTCAATTAAAAATAAAATTTGTCGTCGTAAAACTACTTTTTTAATATTTTTTGTAAAAAACCTCGTCGAGATATTATTCAGAATCCTTCTTGGGTTCAGATAACTTATCAAGTGTTTATAAGCTTATAAACCTTTCTTTTCCGAGGACATAACTTTAAAAGTCATTTTTTATTTGCATTTTTATGGAATGGTTATTTTGCAAAAAATGCAGTAAAATTCTGAGTCTTAAAGAAGAAGACAAATTTTGTTTATGCGGAGAACCTAAACCGGAAAATACAAATAAATCTGTGCAAGAGAAAATATCTAGCAAAGAAAAAGGCGAGGGTTCTGTAAAAGATGAAAATATATATGCTACTTTTCCACATATCTGTAAAAAGTGCGGGCACAATGGAGCAGAGATTATCGATTTGGGAATTTGGTATTCGGATGAAGCAGGAGTAATTCGTTACAAATGTGGTAAGTGCAAATTTGTCGAACAAGATAGTCAAAGCAATACATAAACTCTATAAACTATTTTATACTAATCTAATAATGGTAATAAAAGATAAAATAACTAAAGAAAGTTTAGCAAACTACAGAAAGATAACTGACAAAGCATTTGATATTGTAAAAAAGAACGTTGTAAAAGATAAAAAAGAGGAAGCAAAAAAAATCTTTGAAATGGCAGAATGTTATTTATCTGACTCAAAACATTTTGAAAAAGAAGGAGATTTAATCAATTCTTTTGGAGCAATTTATTATGCGCATGGTTGGATTGATTGTGGAGTAAGACTTGGAATCTTCGACGTTCACGATGATAAGCTGTTTACAGTGAGAGATTAGTCACTTCTAAATTAACCAAAACCCTTAAAATACCTCATTTTCTTCTATTTACATGGCAAAAAGTATATTAGTCATTTCTCTAGGCGGAAGCAAAATAGTGCCTGACAATGTGGATCTTACATTTCTTCAGGAATTTAAAAGAATAATTACAAAACATTCGAAGACAAATAAATTTGTAATTGTCTGCGGGGGTGGAAGTGTAGCTAGAAAATATATTGAAGCATTAAAAAAAGATAGAAAATCAGACTATCTACAAAGCATGATTGGCATTTCTATAACGAGAATGAACGCAAGATTTATGTCTTATTTATTTGGTATAGATCCCGAAAAGGGTTTGCCTACTGATATGAAAGAAGTTGAGAACCTACTTAAGAAAAATGATTATGTATTTTGCGGAGGACTAAGATATGCTCCTGACCAAACATCTGATACAACTGCGGCAAGACTTGCAAATCACCTAGGGGCTAAGTTCATTAATATCACAAATGTAAAGGGGCTTTATACTGCAGATCCTAAAAAAGACAAAGAAGCAAACTTTATAGAAAAAATTACTTGGAAGGATTTCAACGCAATGGCTAACAAAATAAAGTTCAGTGCAGGCCAACATTTTGTATTAGATCAAAGTTCAGCAGAAGAAATTATGAAGAATAAAATTACTACTCAAATTGTCGGTAATTTAAGAGAGTTCGAGAAAGTTCTTTCCGGTAAACCCTTCGTTGGAACAACTATTTCTGGTTGATTAAATAATATTAAATACTCATTTTAACTAATAATTATATGCCTCAAGATATAACTCTATTCAAAAATTCTGGAAGTCTTTATTTTCAATTAGTTTCTAAAAAAGAAGATGTAAAAAATTTTGATTCAGATGGGATTTTGATAGATGCAGATGAAAAAGAATGCAGAAGAACTATTGAATTTATTAAATCTAAGAATAAGCAAATAAAAATAGCAGTTCTTGGCAGAGAGGATGAATTTAATCGTCGTGCTTTAGAAACTTTAAAAATAAATTTTCTTATTTCTCCTGAACTTACTGAACAAAAGGATAGCTTAAAGCAAAGAGCCTCAGGAATGAATCATATAACTGCTAAAATTGCAAAAGCTAAAAATATTACAATTATAGAAGGTATAAACTTTATCCTTTTACAGAAGGACAAAAAATCAAAAGCACGTTTAATATCTAGAATAATGCAAAACATTGAAATTTGTAGAAAGGCAAAATGTGACCTAAAGTTTGCAACATTTGCAAAATCGTCTGAAGATTTATTAGATGAAATACAAGTCTCTGCAATAGGATTTTCATTAGGTATGTCTAGTCAGCAAGTAAAGACTTGCTTCCAATTCTAATTTTGATGTTACTTTGTGGTAAGTACAAAAACGTGTTTTTTAGAAAGGTTTAAATACCCTTATTTCAACACAATATTAGTTCTAATAACGATTTTAGAAATTTTAAAAAATGACATGCGAATACAACAATACATGCGGAACATGCACTAGCGACGGTGTTTGTGAAAAAAGATTTGCACAAAGAGTAGTCACTTATCAACAAAAGTATTTAATTCCTGCTTTAGCTGCAATGGATGGATTGCATATGTTACATTCTGAAGCGAGGTCTTCTGATGGCTTAGATAGTCAACTTTAAAATGCCATCTCCTTATTCCACTATAGAAGAGCAATATAAATCTGCACTAGCACCTTGTATTTACTGTGCTTTGGGCAAATGTGCAGAAAGAAAAGCAGCAGGATTATGTCATTGTGGCGATCATGCAGAAACTCCTGCAAAAGCAGACGAAACTCCTACTGTAAGAACTTCTGCAGAATCTGAATTAGTTACAGCAAACTAATTTAATAAAATTATTAAGGTTATTTGGCCTTTGAAAACACCAGGCCGGCAAGTATTAATGTTGCAGTTAATCCAACACTATATATTATAGAAACACCTACGTCTTTTCTACGATTATTTTCCGATCTTTCATATTGTGAATTTGAATCTTCTGAGTTATTCCAGTATATAGGATTCACAGGGTTCATGGGATTATTAATATCTTTTAAAATCATTTGAGCTTCTAATCCTCCGAAGGAAGCAGTAGCTAAAGTACCAATTGCTAAATATTTTTTTAAAGAATTCATTTTACTTTGTAGCTTTAACTGTAAATTCAGTATAATGGCACTTACCACAATATACTCTATTATCTGCTACCATTAAGAAAAATCCTGGTCCACATCTTGGGCAGTACTTTGCTCTAATTACCTTATCGCCTTGGATAGTATACTTAGAACTTTTCTTAGAAGTTGGGCTATTCTTATGTTTCTTCTTACCTTTTATTTTTGATTTTATTGCCATTATTACTTAGCTCC
>CAZCGJ010000046.1:0-4634 GCA_964498295.1 Candidatus Woesearchaeota archaeon
GGAACTCTTGTTATGTCGGCAATACTTATAATTTTGAAACCTTCTTTAGATAATGTTTTTACTAAAGCATGAGCTCCCGGTCCCGGGCCTGTACTTGTTGTTTGTCCTCTTACTCTAACGTACAATGAAGTTATTTCATAGTCTTTAGCAACTTCTTTTATTCTTTTAGCGATAAACATAGCAATTGTCGGATTTGCTTTAAGTCTGTCTTGTTTTGTGATAATTCCACCAGATATCTTCATAATTGTATTTCCTGCTAAGTCTGTTAATTGTGCAACTGTATTATTGAATGTGCTGTAGATATTTACTATTCCTGTTTTTGCTGTGTCTTTTGCCATTTTTTATTTATGCTTTTCTCTCCTTTAAAGATATTTTGTTTTCCAAGTCTTTTGAAACATTAAATGAGGGGATATTTACAATTCTTCCGTCAACAATAATATTCTTATGTGTAATTAGTTGTCTTGCTTCTAATACTGTTTTTGCAAAACCTTTCTTAAATACAAAAGTTTGTAATCTTCTTTCTAAAATAGCTTCAGTTGTTAAAGCTAATACATCAGAAGTAACTTTTACATCTAAACCAATATTTTGTAATCTATTGAAAAATTCCTTGCTTTCTTGCCCATTATTTGAAATTAGTTTTTTAGCCCTTGTTCTGAATGCAGAAACTTTAGCAGCTGCTTTCCAAATTTCTGTTTTACTCTTTAAACCATATTGTTTTTGAATCTTCTTATCATTCTCAATTCTAGAAGCTTCAAACATCTTCTTAGGTCTAGAATACAAATTATGTTTTCTTCTAATATCTCCCATTATTTCTTTCCTCCAGCCATAGCTGCAGCATTCATTTTAGCTTTATTATCTGTTGGTGTCTTGCTCATACCGCTCTTCTTCTTATTCTTTCTGAAGTGGGACTTTGTTCTTTGACCTCTTACTGGTTGACCCGATGTATGTCTAACTCCTTTATATGCTTTAATCTTCTTTAATCTCTTAATATCAAAGTCAACTTGTAAGTTCAAATCAGCACCATAAACATGCTTATCTACTCCCTCATCTCTATCGTTTCTTCTATTAAATAAAAATCCGGGGATTCCTTTTGGATCAGCAATAAATTTTTCAATAATCTGTATTTCTTCTTGAGTTAAATCTTGGATTTTTTTATTTCTATCAATTCCTGTTTTTATACAAACTACATTAGAAAACATCCAGGAAACTCCTCTTATATCACAGATACCTCTATACAATTTCTTGTCTCCTCTAATATCTTTCTGTAAAATTCTAACTAACTTTACGTATTCCTCTTGCTTTAAATGAGGATTTACCTTCTTTACTTTCTCTTGTTCTTTTGCTATTTGTTTTTCTTCGCTCATCTTATGAATAAATTGTGTCTCTGGATTTCTGTTAACTCTTCAAAAATACGTTTTTCAATCGCTTTTTGAGGGTCGGGAATTCCTGAAACTCTTGTTTTAATTTCGTTAAACGATTCGAACGGTTTTTTGTCTCTCTCGTCGAGAATCGCTTGACAATGTTTCTTTCCAAGTCCTGGAAGTAATTCAAACTGGTGAAGTCGGGTATTTATAGCTTGCGCTTTATTGAAAAATTCAACGAATTGTTGTTCTTTTTCTTTAACGGCATTTGTGATAAAATCAGCAAGTTGTATTTTTGCACTTTCTGTCAATTTTTCCCTTAATAATCTTCCTTGGATAAATTGAATTTTATCTCGTTTTCCTTCGCCGATATATACTTCTTCAGCTTGTTGAAAATTTTCTCCTTTTCTTGGAGCCAACTGTAATAATGTGAAGTTGTTCTTTCCGATAGCTTGAACAACAGGCATTGTCCTGCCTTCTAATGGATACCCGTAAGGTAAATAATCTAATACTACTGCAATTTCTTCCTTTTCCATCTTAATATTTCTTTACGATGTCTAATATCTTTGTAATCTCTTCCTGATCCAAAGATACATCAGCTAGTATTTTAATTAAATCAGCAGCATCTTGTGGTAAAAAGTTAACAATACTCACAATTGATTCTTCCTTTAATTTCATCAAATTTAATCCTTTTAATTCTTCAGCTAATTTCATAGCCTCAGCAGGTTTCATTTTATAAAAATTCTTAATAAAATCTTTAACTTTCTTAGCTTTTTCTCCATCTCCGACTAATTCTAAAACTTCTGCATATGTTAATGGTCTTTGATCTTTTATCATTGTAATTTTTTCAAATGAATTGGGTGAACTATAAATTGTTTTCTTAGGTTGCCATCAAGCAGCTCAACTACTTTTGAATTTCCTCTAGTGTTAACTATTTTTGCTGTTCTTCCAATAATTCTTTGTGGGAATGAAGAAGGAATGCTAGCTTCGTTAATTACTGCAACAGTGTCTCCAACTTTTAAATCTTGAAAGTATTCACTAAGTTGTATCTTTCCTCGTTGTCTAACGCTTTTTCTTATTTGTGCCATTTTATTTTCTATCTATTTTATGTTTTATTTCTTGGAACATCTTTTCCATCACAATATCAATTGCAACGAAAGGATTAATGTCTTGTTGTTCTGACATTGCAGTTCCTTGTTTGTAATCTATATGTCCTTTAACTTCAAAGTTATTTACCTTAACTTTGGAATGTGCCTTCAATTCAAGTTTGATTTGTTCAATCTCAGTAATTTTTTCTATTTTCTGAGCATATTTCTCAACTATCTTTCTTGCGACAAGAACTTCTTCTTTGTCGAGGCAGTCAAATTTCTCAAACACTATTTTTCTTTTATTTGAGTCAACTTTCATGTAAATCAGACAAAAAAGCCATTTTTAAACCTTCCGATAAATGGAAACTAAAATACTGACTCATTCGTCGCTAGGAGATAAAATTGAGTCTCGATAAACAGAACATAAATTACAAATTTGTTTGTCGCAGCGAGATGAAATTAAATTCCAATAAAAGATAACTATTTAGCAATCTCTTTATCAAAAAAGCCGGAGCCTTTATCAATGACAAACTCAAAATAATCTTAACGAGATTCACTTACTCGTCCAAGTTCCATATTGCCTTTGGACATTTCGTTATTAGTACCTTCTACGATTGCTTTGAACATTTTTTCTCCCCATACGGCTCTTCCGCATCGGTCACAAACATCCATAGCTCTCTCGTCAGGAACATCGCCCTTGCAATATACACAACATTTCTTAGCTACCATTTTAACCTCAATTATTAATTATCAATTTTTATAAAATTCTCTTTTTAAATACTTCTATTCTCAGGGATATAATTCCAAAGATTTAAAAACAAACAAAGGAAATTAATATTATGAAAAGAGGGTTATTAGTTGGCGTATTTTTGGTAGCAATACTATTAAATCTTAATTTAGTATTATCTATTACTGGCGGAGAATGTAATCCTACTGTTCAGCTTTTAAGTCAAGACTCTTATCCTGCCATTCCTGGAGATTATGTTAAGTTGGTTTTTCAGATAGATGATATTTCGGATTCTGATTGTGGAGATATCTCTTTTGAATTATTAAATAAATATCCTATTTCGTTCGATCCAGGTCAAGACGGTAAGGTTTCATTAAGATCTGGAACTTATGTTAGAGATTATTCTACTCATAAATTAGTGGCTTTCAAAGTTCGAGTAGATCAAGATGCTGTAGATGGCGATAATCCTATAGAAACACTTCTTTCAAAGGGAACTTCAATAGGCGTCGAGTCTAAAGAATTTAATTTAAATGTAGAAGATACAAGAGCTGACTTTGAAGTGTATGTAAAGAATTTAGATTTTAGTACAAATATTCTTAGTTTGGAAGTTTTGAATATTGCTGAAGTAGATGTAAAGTCCATTGCAGTTGAGATTTTAGATTATCAAGGTTTAGTTGTTAAAGGTGCAAAAACAAAAATTATCGGAGACTTAGATTCTAATGAATATACCTCTGCAGAGTTTGAAGTACAGCCAAAAGATACTTTAATTCCTGTAAAAATATTCTATACTGATAATGCAGGATTTAGAAGAACATTAGAAAAAAATATTACTCTTGAAACTTCCATATTTCAAGATAGAAAAGCAGATGAGAAATCAACTCCTGTAACTACTTATCTTGGCTTGGCTGTTGTTGTAATTGGGATTGGATATTGGCTATACAAAAGAAAAAAAGCTAAAGAAGCTAAGAAAAGATAATTCTTTTTATAAATTTTATATTTTACTTTCCAGATTGTTTAAATCTTAATTGTTAAATCCAAAGAATGTCTTTACCTTCCTAGTGTGTTGAAGAGGATTGCTATTGGATCACTCATATCTCAATGCATCAACTACATTTGTTTTAGAGGCGTTTATTGCAGGTATAACGCCAGATACTGCTCCTGTTATCACAGCGAATAATATACATCCTGCAAAGAGGGTTATTGAATAATGCGGGCTCAAGAAACCCCATCCTAAATTATCTAATATCTTTCCTGCAATAAAAGTTATTCCAAATCCGGCAGTAACTCCTAAAACGCCTGCAACTGCTCCTAAAAAGCCAGATTCAAATACGAAGATGTTAAATATTTCTGAATTTTTTGCTCCAATTGCTTTAAGCACACCAATTTCCTTTGTTCTTTCTAAAACAGAAGTAATCATTGTATTTGCAGTATTTATTGCGGAAACCAAAACAGAAATCA
>CAZCGJ010000047.1:0-4565 GCA_964498295.1 Candidatus Woesearchaeota archaeon
GCAGTATCACAATCGAATCAAAAAGTCTCTTTAATGATGGAAGGATTAAATGAAAAATGTAGAATGCTTGGAAGTTGCGGAATACAATATAATACTCAAGGCCAAATTGGAAAAAATAAAGCAACAGTTTCAAGAATATATATTAACAAAGAGGGGTCTCTTAGAGGCAATTATACTACGGCAGGATATGATATTACAAAAGATTATCTTGGAAATTTATTGAAAAATTCTCAAGCGGCTATATATTTTGGAAAACTGCAAACTCTTTCTGCAATTACTGAAAAAGGAAATGCAGCAATTTTAGAAGAGTATACAGAAGAACTTTCATCAGATATGATTAGCTCCGGAAGTTCTGGAAGTGATCTTTCAGGAGTTGGTGGCGAAGCTAAAGCAGAAATAAAAGGATTTCAAAAAGAAAGAGACAAAAATAACCGAGATAGATTTGGAGGAGGCGCAGGACTTGGAGCTATAAATGTTCTTTTAGCAGGAGGTATGACTGGCGCAGTTATTTGGATAGTTAATTATCTAGTTGTTTGGGCAGCCAAGTCTTCAAATATGACGCCTGGAGAAACGCAGGTTGTTTCTGAAATGAGTTACTTACTTATGACAGGATTATTTTGGATGGCTGCTCTTACTGCAGCAACCCAAGGAGAAGATCATGAGTACTACATAACTACATTTGAATGTAAAGCATGGGAACCACCTTTGGTTGGAAAATGTGAAGAATGTAATAATGATGTAAGGCCTTGCTCAGAAAATAAATGTAGAAGTATTGGATCTAACTGTAGATATTATACGGGTAATGGAGAGCCAGGATATTGCGCAACACTTGCAGATACTTGGAGTGCAACCATTAAACCTTGGAATGAAAAATTAACTACTGGAAATAAATATATTAACGTTTCAAGTTCTGGAATGAGAATAGTTAGTAATGAGGATTCTAAAGAAGTCGCTGCATGGAAAGCACTTAAATTCGGAATAATAACTGACGAGCAAGCGATATGTAAGTTAGATACAAACCATTCTAAAAAATATGAAGAGATGAGATATACAATGATGTCAGATAAAAATTATGCAACTGGAAAAGTTGATGGAACACACCATTGGATTACACTTTCTCCCCATACTACATTTGGAGAAAGCGAACTTGATGAAGGGATAACTACGCCCCCTCTTGAAGAAGGAGATAATGAATATTTTATTATATGTCAAAATTTTGCTGGAATGACTAATGGAGTTCCTTTTGTTGTGCAAGTCAAACAAAAAGAGGGCCCAGATTTAACACCTGCAGATATAACCAGAACAACACCTATAGATAAGTCATATCTATCTTATGGATCTACAAATACAACCTTCTTTGTTTACGTAGATGAGCCTGCAGAATGTAAATATTCTGTAGATTATGATTATGATTTTTACGAACAAATGCCAAATAACATGTCTTGTTTAACTGGTAAAGAGCAAAGCTTTTATGGAGAATGGCCTTGTATGTCAATCATCAATAATCTTAGTAAAGATACTAAGATTTTTGTAAAGTGTAAAGATCAACCAGGATTAGTTGAAACAGAACTTTACAAACGTAATCAAAATAAAAGAAGTTTTGAATATGGACTTTCCGTTTGTCAAACCGGTTTGGAAATAACTTCTGTTACTCCAACAGGAATAGTAGATGTGAACATTACTCAACAAGTAACTTTGGAAGTTGGAACGGCGGGCTGTGTTAATAATGGTGAAGCAATTTGTGCATTTAGACTTCCGTATTATGGAAATTCTTACTCTCCTTTCTTAGAAACTGGAAAAATATCCCATAGCCAACCTCTAACAGATATAGGTGATGGAGAAAGAACAGTAGACATTGAATGCTTAGACAGTGCGGGAAATACGGCAAATAAGAGCATTAACTTTACAGTATTTTATGATGATTCTTCTCCAAATATAGTAAGAGTTTTTGAAGAAAGTGGCAAGATTGTTTTAGAAACAGATGAGGAAGCAAATTGTGCAATAAATATTAATCAAACGAAACAATGTGACTTCAATATAACGGATTCAAGTAGTTATGTAACGAAACATTCTATATCTTTGTCGGATAACGCAATAAAGCAAACACTTTACATAAGATGCGAAGATAGAAAGAATAATGCTCCTGCAGGATGTACTGAAACAATTAAATTGATTGGATTGAAAAATGAAAAGTGATAAAAGAGGCCAAGTAACAATTTTTATTATAATAGGAATTTTAATAGTCGCAGCAATATTATTAGCTCTTTATTTTACAGGAAAAATAAGTTTTGTGAACACTCCTTCTGAAAACCCAGAAGCATATTTAAGAAATTGCATGATGACTTCTGCAAAAGAAGCTGAAAAAATTGTTTTGGAAAGTAACGGACATCCACAAGTAAATTCAACTAACTACGTGTTTTACAATAAAGAAAAAATACCTTATGCATGTACTGTTTCTGAATTTTATGCTAAATGTATTCCGCAAGACCCAGGTTTTTTTAGTTATATCACAAGACTCATGGAGAATAAAGTTGCCAGAGACACAGAAAATTGCTTAAACACATTAGTAGAAGATTTTGAAGATAAAGGATATGTTGTTCAAGTAGATCCGGGCAACACAACTTTAAGAATTCAAAAAGAATCAATTTATGTCGACTTTGGAAGAAGAATATATGCTACTCGAGATCAAGATTCAAAACAAATAGCAAATATAGATGCTACATATGGTACAAAATTATATAGCATAATTAAACTTGAACAGACAATTGTTAATTATGAATCAACTATTTGTGATTTTAATAAAAATAACTGGATGAAATATGACAATTCTGTAATGATATTTACTACAAGAACTTCAGACCAAACAAAAATTTATACTCTGAAAGAAAGACTGACAGGTAGAGAAATTAAATTTGCAATTAAAACTTGTTTACTGCCTGCAGGAATATGACAGACAAAATACTCATTTCATTCGCAGTCGTTAAATTAAATAGCGGTTGCTTCGTAAAGTCGCAACCTTCCGAAATCCTTCGGATATTCAGAAAATGAAAAATAAAAGAATAATTTCAATATTTGAATTAACATTGATTGTAATGTCTAGCTTTGCTTTTGCATATTTTGTAAGTACCGATTTACCTGATGTTTTTGAAAAACAAAGTTCTGTAATTCAATATCTAGCTAGACCAATAATCCCTGTTGTTTCTGCAAGCGATACTACTCCTTCAGGATGCTGCAAAGAAACAGTTTCTGGTGCAACTTGCCAAGAAGTAATATTGGAAGATAAGGCTTTATGTAAAACAGATTTAGTAGGAACAAGCTGCAATGTGGTAAGCGAATGTCAAAAAGGATGTTGTTATGATTCTGACTCAGGAATTTGCTCTTTGAATGCTCCCCAGGAAAAATGTATCGAAAATGGAGGCGAGTGGGACCCAAGTACAACGTGTAATATACAACAATGTCAAATGGGTTGTTGTATTTTAGGAGATGGAGCTGCAATGATGACTACAAGAGAATGTACTCAAACAGCCAAGGACTATAAAATTGAGAAGGTTTTCAAACCATTAGATAATAAAGGAACTTGTGATGCATATTCTGATCCTACTGATATGGGTGCTTGTTTGTTTAAGTCAGATGATTATTCTGGGAAAATGAATTGTATATTTACAACAAAATCTAAATGTGTTAATAGTGGGAGGGACTTTAAGAGAGATTATTTATGTACTTCGAAAGAATTGAATACAACTTGTGAAAAAACAACTAAAACTACGTGCGTAGATGGAGATGATAGAGTTTATTTTGTCGATAGTTGCGGAAATAAAGCAAATGTTTATGATTCACGAAAGGCAAATGAAAACTCATACTGGGAAAAGATAATTCTTCCTAAAGATTCTTGTTCTGGTTCTGCTGAAAGTTGCGGTAATTGCGATTATACTACTGGAAGTATTTGCACTAAATATATTTCTGGATCTGAGATTACCAAACCAGAAATAGGAGAGTATGTTTGTAAAAATCTAAATTGTGTGAATGGAAAGAAACACGGAGATAGTTGGTGCGTTTCAGATATGGAAAAAGTTAGTAACAATGGAGGATATAGCGTAGGTTCAAGAAGCTATGTAGCAAGTTGCTTTGAGGGAGAAATAAAACTAGAAGGTTGTGCAGATTTTAATCAAGAAATTTGTATCGAGATGAAAGATTCTTCTTCAGGCAATACAGAAGCGTCATGTACGGTAAATGATTGGCGTTCATGTATTTATGCAAATGACTACAATCATTATGATTTAATAAAAGCTAAATGTAAAACATTACCTCAATGTGTAATGTTTAATGACATACCTGGAAATGAAAAATACAAAGATTTACCAGGGTTTAAAGAAGGAATAAGTAACGATGCACAGGGAAAAGCGGGAAGTGTCGGAGATGGGATGAATTTATATGTTATGCAATGTATGCCGAGATTCACACCCGGTTATCAATTCTGGACTTCTACATATGGCTCTTCCAAAAGCTCTAATGCAAATTATGGAGGAAGTAAAGCAGAATCCAATGCTATCTGCGGACTTGCAACC
>CAZCGJ010000048.1:0-4561 GCA_964498295.1 Candidatus Woesearchaeota archaeon
GATTTATAAGTTTAATCGTCTTTCAAAAGGATGGCTTGCAATAGTTGCAGCATTTCTGCTACAAGCATTAAGACGATTGGTTCAATTATATTATGATTATTCAGGGGATGTATTGAGTGTTTTTTTCGATAGGGCTATTATGCTTCTAATAAGTTTTTTAATTTTTATTGGGTTATGGTCTATGTTAAAGAATTTTGAAAATTTTGAAATTGTTAGTTCTAATTTGAAATCAAAAATAAAAAAGAGGTTTGGTAAAAAATGATTTTCACTCTTTCTTCTTTTTTTGCAGTATTCCAGATTATTGTTCAAGCAGTTGCAGTCTATTATTCTTATAAGATTTTTTCTTTCAATAGACTAAATAAGGGGTGGCTTGCTTTGACTTTTGCTTTAATCCTTATGACTTTCAGAAGAGTAACAGCTTTACTTATAGAGTTCTCTCTTATTGGTAATCTTGGCGGATGGCTATCTTATACTGACAGAATTATTTTACCTACAGTCATAAGTGTTTTTTTATTTATTGGTTTGTATTTTATGTATAAAAATTTTGAAAACTTTGAAGTTGTAGAAAATAAAATTAAAAATATTGCAAAGAAGAGAAAATAAAATGAAAAAATATCAGGCCCCCTATAAACCCTTATTCTGGGAACAGAAAATGGCTGTTGATGAACCTAACATAGATAGTCAACATAAGAAACTTATTGGTGGAATAAATAAAATGCACGAGGCTGCAGTTCCTGGAGAAGAACTTGCAAAAGTCAGAGAGTCAATTCATTTTGCAGATCAATATGTTAATGAACATTTTACGTATGAACAAAAATATATGGAAAAAATTAAGTTTCCTGGATTGGCTAAACACTTAAAACTTCATAGCGAGTTCATGCAATTTTTTGGAAATTTTAAATCAGACTTAAACAAAATTGTTACTTCTAAAGAATCGATAGTTTCTGTTCAAGTTGCTAATCTTCTTGAAAAGTGTAGAGCATATATGGCTAATTGGCTTTACCACCATATGTTAGGAGAAGATCAGAAATATCATCATTATGCTATGGAAAATGGTTTAGTTGGAAAAAGTAAAATTGTTGTTCAGAAAGTTCCTAATTCAAAGGCTCCTGCTAAAAAGTCTGGAGAGTTATTTTTCCTTAAAGGTGAAAAAAAATCTTCTTCTAAAAAATCAGCAGGTGAAGAAATTGATGAAGTAGAAATTGAGAAGGAGATTAAGGAAGAGTTAGACAGAGATAAAAAACTAGCTTTGGAAAAGGAAAGAAAGAGACTTAGTGGTCAGTCTGAGGGTTTAAAATCCAAAATCAAAGCCCAGTTAGCTAAAGAATTTAATGAAAAGAAAAAAGATATTGAGTTACAAATTCAAAAGAAATCTAATTCTTTGATTGTTGATCTTACTAATCAGTTGGAAAATGAAAGAAAGCAGATTCAATTGACACAGAAGAATCTTCAGGAAGAAAATAAGAAAAGACAGGAATCTCTTAGAGTAGCACAATCAGAATTGAAAGCTAAGACTTCTGAATTAGAAAATACTAAGCAACTAAATAGTAATCAGCAAAATCAATTAAAAAACTTTAAGGTAAAGATTAATGATTTAAAAGATAAGGAAAAACAGTTTGATGTAGAGAAGCAGAATAATGAAAAGGCATTTCGTTTGAAAGAAATAGAATTAAATAAAAAAATAGTTTCAGTTAAACAGGAAGAAAAAGTTAAGCTTGAAAGAGAGAAAAAAGAATTAGAGAAAAATATTCATAATGAAATGCAGACAAAGTTTGATCAGCAATTGAAGAATGAAGAACAAAGATTGGTTGCACAATTATGGAAATTTGAAAAAGTTTTAAGAGAAAAAGCTAGAAAGGAAAATCAAGAATTGCAGATAAAATTAGATAAAGAGAAAAAATCTTTTGAAGAAAAAGAAAAACATAGATTAGCGCTTGAAAATGCAAAAATAAAGAAAGCGTTAACTGATTCTGCTCGTGAAAAATTAAAAGTACAATTACAAAAAGAAGAAGCTGAGTTGAAAAATAAAGCTCGAAAAGAAGAAGCTGAATTACAGGAAAAGTATAGAAAGTTAATGTTTAAGGAAAAAGAGAAAGATAAACTTGGCAAGCAATTTAATGATGAAGTGCAGAAGTTAAAAGTACAATTACAAAAAGAAGAAGCTGAGTTGAAAAATAAAGCTCGAAAAGAAGAAGCTGAACTCCAAGAAAGGCATAAGAAATTTTTAGCTACTGAAAAAATCAAGGATCAAATAAGCGACAAGTTAAGAGAGAAAAGAGATAAGGAAAAATTAACAAAAGAAAAACAAAGATTAGAGCTTGAAAATTCAAAAGTAAGGAATGAGCTTATTAAGAGTTCTAATGAAAAACTTAATCAACAACTAAAATCTCAAGAGTTGAAGTTACAAGCTGAGAAAAATAGATTGCAGGAAAGTCTGAAGAAACAAGCTGAAGAAGAAGCTAATAAGAAACTTAAGTTGAAGATTGATTCTATAGAAAAGAAGACAAAAGAACAACAGGAAAATTTGAAAAAAGAAGAGTCTGGATTAAAAGGACAATTTGCAAAAGAGCAAAAAGAGCTAGGTGAGAAGTATATGAAGGAAAAAGAGTCTTTTAAACAAAGATTAGAGCTTGAAAATGCAAAAGTTAAAAGAGAACTTGTTGAAAGTGCTAATAGGGCATTAAGTCAACAACTAAAATCTCAAGAGTTGAAGTTACAAGCTGAGAAAAATAGATTGCAGGAAAGTCTGAAGAAACAAGCTGAAGAAGAAGCTAATAAGAAACTTAAGTTGAAGATTGATTCTATAGAAAAGAAGACAAAAGAACAACAGGAAAAGGTTCAAAAGATATTGAAGGATCAGATTGAAGAGTTCGAAAAGAGTAAAAAGGCGCTTGGCTAATTTTTATTAAATTTTTATTTCGGTACTTGCTCTCCTGGTTTTTTGGTTGTTTTTAGGGGTTTTTGATGAAAAATAGAGGGAAATTTTAATATGTTATATATGTCTATTACATATGGATATTCTACTTGTTTGTTATATTTGATTATTATACTTGCCTATTATATTTAAATATTATATACATTTATTCTATTTGTTTGTAATATTTGTTTATTTTATTTGAATGAAACAAATGTGTGTGATATGCGAAACATTTATAAAGAGGCTCCCTCTATAATCTTCATAAAAGGGTGAATGTGATGATAGTTGAAAAGGATAAAACACAAATTAAGATTTCTGATTTACTTAAAAGTCATCCTGAGGGTCTTACTATTGCCGATATTATGAAGAAAACTGGCTTGGCTAGACATACTGTTCTTGCAAGATTATATGGTTTAATTGGTCAAGAGAAAGTAGGGGTAAGAAAAATTAATATGGCTAAACTTCATAGCTGGAAAGGCGGTGAGGAAGAAGAATCTGTTGAACAAGGTGAAAAGGCAAAGCTTACCAAGCTGGAAGAAAAACATATTAAAAAGAAATCTTCCGATTCTTCAAAGGTAGAGGTTAAGAAACCTGTTAAAGAAGTGTCTAAGACTAAACCTATTATTGATCTTTCTCAAGTTAGGCAGGAGATTGAAGCTAAACTACATAGTGGAAAAATTAAGAAGTCTGATGCTGAAATTCTTGAGCAAAGAGCTCCTTTGGCAAATATTGTTGATGATTCTGCAGAAAAATCTAAGAAAGTTGGCAAGGGTTATGTGATGACTGGTATTTCTGGTTTTGATGAATTATTTGATTTAGGTATTCCTGCAGGTTCTTCAATGTTAGTAGCTGGTGGTGCTGGAAGTGGCAAAACTATTTTCTGTTTACAGACTTTAATCAATAAAGCTAATGAGGGAAAAAAATGTTTTTATATGAGTTTTGAAGAAAATGAAACTCGTTTAATTGAGCATATGGAAGGTTTTGGTTGGAATCCTAAAGAGTTAATTAAAAAAGGTAAATTGAAGTTACAAAGAATGAACCCTTTTGATATTACTAGAAATGTAGATGCTTTACTTGCAAAACAAAAAGGAGAATTACTTATTGATGTTGATCCTGTTATTATGCCTGAAAGTTTTTCTAAGCCTGACTTTGTAGTTATTGATTCGTTGACTGCTATTGCTTCTGCCTTTACTGGGAAGGAAGATAGTTACAGAATTTATATTGAACAATTATTTAGATTCTTAGAGAAGACTGGTGCGACTACATTTATGATAACTGAAACTGAACAGGTTCCTAAAATCTTTTCTCAGTCAGGGGTTGAAGAATTCTTAGCTGATGGTGTTATTGTATTATATGCTTTGAAACATGGAAATGTTAGGGAAAATGCAGTTGAGGTTTTGAAGTTGAGAGGAGCTGCACATAAAAAGAGAATTGTAGCTATGCAGGTTACTGATAAAGGTATAGTTGTTTATCCAGAACAAGAAGTCTTTTCAGAGATTTGAAAAAACATCATGAAACCTGCGGTTAAAGAAATTTTATAACGTTTCATTTTAATTTCGTCGGAGTATAGTAGACTAA
This sequence comes from Candidatus Woesearchaeota archaeon, assembly GCA_964498295.1. Taxonomy (GTDB): domain Archaea; phylum Nanobdellota; class Nanobdellia; order Pacearchaeales; family GW2011-AR1; genus CABMGO01. The sequence continues at coordinate 4,496 of CAZCGJ010000048.1, forward strand.
TTTTCTATTACCATGTGTACCCTACCGACATATGTCGTAGGGCTGAAAAAACCGAAAATTAGTTCT
>CAZCGJ010000049.1:0-4232 GCA_964498295.1 Candidatus Woesearchaeota archaeon
CGCAAAAGGTCACATCCTACGACGGGCTTGCCGACCAGGTCCGCATGTTTGATTTAGCGACTAACCAACAGTTCGTCTTTCCCTCCAATACGGGCGGACCCATCACTTGGTCTGCAGACAGCAAAAAGTTTATGTTCACCGACATCCAACAGGGAGAAGATGGTTTGCACACGCGCGTACGTCTCGCCGATTTATCGCTCAACGACACGACCACCCTCCTCGGCGAAAACGATGAAATTGATTATTCGTATTATTCATTGGCGTGGTCTCCCGCCGAAGACCGCGTGGTACTTGGATTCCGTCAAAGCGAAGACCAGCCTGCGCAAGTCTTCTGGCTCTTTGACCCTAGCATCCTCGACGGTATCATCATCGCAGCACAGGAGGACTACACCTACAACTCTCCAAATTGGGACCCGTGGGGCGGAGCGCTCGTTTTTCAACAATTCAAATTGAAAGACAAGTTCAAGCCTGAGATTGGGGTATGGAAATCTGGCTTTACAGAGCCGCTCATCCTCACTGAAGGACTCATGCCGCATTGGCTTCCATGAAGATATATTAGTTGTGTTTCGGATGTTTTGTTTCCGAAACACAAAGCAAGTTCGGGCTTCCGATAGAAGCGTTTTGTCCGACGGGAAAACTTGAGAGGCGGCGCAAGACAAATAACGCTCAACAACATCCCGTAACAAACTGCGAGATATCGTATAATTGAAAACAATTTTCAATCAGGAAAATCGATATGCCCGTCCCCACACTTGCGCTTATTGGAAAATTTAAATCCCTTCACCTTTTGGCGGAGGCGCTTTCTGATTCTTCTATCTCCCTGCTAATTCAGAAAGACAGCCTGTTGTCCATTCACACAGACTTGATATTGCAAGTGATTGAAAACGATTTTTCAAAAATGGAATGCAATCTTCCCTGGCTGGCGTGGGATCAAACGGGTGACCCGCAGATTGTCACAAAAGCCTATCAATCGGGAGCGCGGGCTGTATTTCCAAAGGAGACGCCCATAAACGTAATTGTGGAGACTGTCCACCGCGCAATAGCTGAGTTATCGCAAAGCAATCAGGCGATGAAGCAACCCAAACAGCGGACTTATCGCCGCGGTGAGTTGATCCTGCTGGAAGCGGATGCGGTTTTGCACGTTGAGCAGGGTGTGCTTGCCACGACGATGATTCATCACGATGGGGCGGAAGTTCTCCTGGGGTTGAGTGGCAAGGGACAAATTGTGGTGGCGCACCCCGATGATAACTGTCATATTCAAATTGTCGCCCACACAGATTCCGGTGTCTATATTGAACCGTGGGATTCTGCGGTTCAGCATCCCGACTTCACCGCGAAACTGCGGGCGCGTTTGCAGCAAATGGAAGGCTGGGCGGCAATGCAGGCAAGACCCTCGCTCCAACAGCGGATTATGGGATTGCTTGGTTTGCTTGCTGAGCAGTTTGGAAAGCCTTGCGAAACAGGAATAGTGATCGAAGTGCGGATCACTCACAACCAACTTGCCGCCGCCGTTGGGGCGACGCGCACATCCATTACCCGCGTTTTGAGTGACCTACGGGCGCAGGGCAGGATTTCCACTGTCACCCGTGATGGGGATGACCTGCTTTGCCTGACCGAGGTTTCAGATCGCCATTACCATTATTAACCGTTGACTACATTACGAGAACAAGGCGCGAACCACATCATGTGACCCCGACTATGTATCATTTGATACATAGTCGGGGTCACAAACTTTACAAATCCAATGCTTCTTCTGAGACGACATGCTTTTCCTTGTTGAAATAGAATTTCAATAATATGCGGCATCATGAGCGTTCAAACTGATTGGCTTTTCCTCCTTCATAAAGCAGGCTGTCGAGTGACTGCTCCGCGTGAGGCAGTTATCACTGCGATACAGCAGGCAACCCGTCCGCTCGGAATCTATGAACTTCATTCCCTGGCGCGCGACCAACATCCATATCTCGGACTGGTCACGGTTTATCGCACGGTGGAAAAACTGATCGAGTTGAATCTTGTACAGCGCATTCACCGACCCGATGGACAGCACACCTACCTGCCTGTTGCAAACCCGAACCAGCATATGCTGCTGTGCCAGGGTTGCGGACACGTCGCCTTTTTTGAAGGAGACATCAGTTCGCTTGTGGAATCCATTTCACGCAAAACGGGCTATCAGTTGGATCTGAGTCTGGTTCAGTTTTTGGGCTTGTGCGCCGATTGCCTACATCAAACAAAGGAATGAGAAGATGAAAAATAGATTGTTTTCGATTGTTGTTTTATTGACCCTCGCGGCACTTTTCCTTGCCGCGTGCGGATCTGCCCCCTCGGCTGATTCTGCGCCCGAAGCGGTTGCCACCGAAGCCGTCGCTGCGGAAACCGCCTCCATCAAAGTACTTGCCGTTGAAACCTTTCTGGCAGATATTGCCCAAAACGTGGCAGGTGACCGGCTAAAAGTCGAGTCGCTTATGCCGCTTGGCGTGGATCCACACGCTTTCGAGCCTACTCCGCAGGATGTAGTCAAGATTGCCGACAGCAACCTGTTGATCGTTAACGGCGCTGGGTTCGAGGAATGGCTGGCGAATACTCTCGACAACGCCGGCGGCGAACGTTCGGTGATCGAAGCCTCCGCTGGGTTGACCAGCCGAGAGGCGCGCGAGGGCGAGGAGGCGGTCATGTCTCCAGAAGAAAAGGCAGAGGAGATTTGCGTTGACCTGGAGGGCAAGACCGCCGAGGAGGAGATCGTCGCGGGCGGTGATTCAGCCGGTGCCGTGGAACTTCACCATGCAGAGGAGGCTGGTGAGGATCATGAACACGAGCATGAGTTGGAATTGCTCACGCTGAAGTTGACCGCGACCGCCGACGGCTCCAACGCGGGATACGTCAAGTTTGACGTCGAGGAGGACGGTGAATACATCATCGCTGCCAATGGCGGAACCATTCAAGTCACTGGGGTTGACGGAAGCGGGATGGAAGTGGAAGAGACCGTACCGGTGAATTGCGGTGGTCTTGACGGCAGTGTCATCCTTGACCTGGAACCGGGCGAGTATGTTATCGGTCTTTCCGGAGTGGCGTTTGAATCCACGTCCTTCATTGCCGGTTCAGCAGGCGGACATCACCATCATGAAGGCGACCCCCACTTCTGGCTTGACCCGTTGAGCGTCGTCAAATACGTTGAAAATATCCGCGATGGCTTGATCGCCGCCGACCCCGACGGGAAAGACATCTACACCCAAAATACCGCCGCCTACATTGCCCAACTCAATGACTTGAACGGCTGGATCGAACAGCAGGTTTCCGTCATCCCCGTAGAACGCCGCCTGATCGTCACCAACCATGAGAGCTTTGGCTACTTCGCAGACCGCTATGACTTCAAGATCATCGGCACAATCATCCCCTCGGTCAGCACTGGCTCGTCGCCATCGGCGCAACAAATGGCGCGGCTTGTGGACCACATCCGCGAAGCTGGGGCAATCGCCATCTTCCTTGAAACTGGCTCAAATCCCAACCTCGCCGAACAAATTTCCGAAGAAACGGGCGCGAAGGTTGTGTCTGATCTGTACACACACTCAGTCACCGAAGCTGGCGGAAATGCGCCAACCTACATCGAAATGATGAAATACAACGTCACCCAGATTGTCGAAGCCTTGAAGTAAACACCCTGTAATTCCCCAAAGACAGGGAGCCGCAAACTCCCTGTCTTTTTATAGATTTTCTTATTGAAAACGATTTTCACTTAGAGGAGTTGAGATGTTGGACTGGCGTGATCTTTGGACAGGAGGTTTCTGAATGCCTGGAGCCTGTGGCGATGCCCCCGTGTGGGGCACGGATTATTCCCTGCCTGATCTATATGAAAAGAGTCTGTTGCTGCCTGTGGACTTTGCTCACACGGCAACCGAAGCACACCCATGTGAACGCTGGGCGGCGACTCTCAACGCGCCTGTCCTCGTGGTGAAGAACGTCGCTCAGGCGCGACACTTGATCCTCGAGGCGCTCAACTTACGCGGCAAGACCGTTGCGGTGGATGCCAATGCTTCGGTGGACGTTGTCAACGCGGTGAAGCGGCATGGAGCGCAGATTCAGTTTCGGATGTTGGAGCAGGCTTTCGGTCAGGATGAAGCGCGGGGATTTGGCTTGGGCGTGGATGTGGCTTGGACCCAGACTCAAGCTGGGGCGTGGATTCAGCCCGCTTCCTCCTCCCTGATTCCTGTTGTGGCAGATTGCAGCGACTCGCTGCC
>CAZCGJ010000050.1:0-4063 GCA_964498295.1 Candidatus Woesearchaeota archaeon
TGCCGTTATACCCGGTCAACTCGACGCGTTTGGGATCGACCAGCACAAGCCGCAAATCATCGGGGGTGTTGTAGAGCAACATGCAGGTCAGGATGGTATTGACACAGACCGATTTACCGGAGCCGGTGGTGCCTGCAATCAACAAGTGGGGCATCCCTTCGAGGCTGGTGACGATGGGCATTCCCGCCACATCGCGACCGAGGGCAAAAGTCAGCGACTTGGTATTGCGTTTGTAAGTCTCGCTTTCGAGGATGTCGCGCAGAGCAACCATCGCCATCTCTTCGTTTGGCACTTCGATGCCGACGTAGCTATGCCCCGGCACCGGAGCCTGAATGCGGATGCGTGGCGCGGCAAGCGCAAGCGCAAGGTCATCGGAAAGCGATGCAATCTTGCTGACGCGGACCTTGGTCCTGACTCCGCCGCGACTTTCGAGGAAAAGCGGCTCGACCCCAAACTGGGTGATCGACGGCCCGCGGCTGATCTCGACCACCTGGGCGGGCGCGCCAAACGAGGCGAGAGTCTCTTCGATGAGGCGGGCGCGCTGCTGGATAAAATCCTCGTTGATGGATGGCGCATTGCCCGCGTCGAGGATGTCTCCGGGTTGGGGCAAAGTCCAATGGATGACGGATGGCCCGCTGGTGACGCGAGTCGGTTGGACAACGCTTTCTGCAGGGATAACCGGCTGCACGACCGAAGAATCCAAGGGGGTGAACTCCTCCGCTGAAACAGGGCCAGTTTTGAGGTCCGGGAAAGTACCGGGTTTAATCGGCCGGTTCAGCAGCTTCTTGATCATGTCAGCCAGCGGCGCAAGCCAGAAAAACAAATCCTTGACCGGCTTATCCAGAAAGACCGCAATGCTGACGATCAATCCCGCCAGCAGGGCGATAAATGTGCCGCCTTCACCGAATGCAAACCAGAGGAAACGCAGGAAGAGTCCGCCCAACGCGCCGCCGCCCCTGCCATCCAACCCAACCATTTCGGCGGTTTCATAAGTGGAGACTGTGAAATGAAAAGCGGTGAGCGCCCAAAGAAAAAGCAGGACGCTGCCGACAGCCCGCTCAGCCGAAAGTGGGGGGACACGTTCGATCTTGCGCACGACCAGCCACGCGCCAAAGACAAATAATCCAATCGGCAGGATGTATGAGCCCCAGCCAAAAATCTGCGGGACCCTGCCCATGATTTCAGAACGATTGGCGGAGAACAATCCCAAGCCGATGGCAATACCCGCAAAAGCCAGAACCGCCCCAACGACATCGAGTTTACGTTCGGGGGAGAGCTTGTCCCACAGAGATTGCGACGGCGGCGGAGGGGGCAGCGGTTTGTGTTTGGGCGCGGATCGCGGCGCGTGCTGCGGGCTGTCCTTTTTGGGAGACAGGACTTTTCCCGCAGGCTTGGAACTTTTCTTTGGAGGAGTGGACGGTTTAAGAAGAGGCATAAAACTTCGGGCAAAGTATAGCACAAATGGTCTGTTTTCTTTGAGGTACAATCAGGTTTCGGAAGTCTCGGAGACTTCCGAAGTTTTCAAAAGGACATCACTTTGTTCGAACTTCTTTTCCTCGGCACATCCGCATCCGCACCCTCGGCAAGGCGCGGACTTTCCGCTTTGGTGGTCTCTCATAACGAATATCGGTTTTTGATCGACTGCGGCGAGGGCACACAACGACAGATTCTTCAATCGGGAATCGGATTTAAACGCCTGACCCGCATCCTGCTCACGCACGGACATCTCGACCACATCCTCGGCTTGGGCGGACTGCTCTCGACTCTTCTACGCTGGGAGTCGATTGACGAACTCAATATTTACGGCGGAAAAAATACGTTGGAACGGGTTCGCACCCTTCTTTATGATGTTGTCTTGCGCGGCAACCAGCCTCCCATGCCGATGGCGCTGAATGAAATCAAGCCCGGAATCATCTTCGATGCGGAGGATTTCACTGTGACGGCTTTCCCCGTGACTCATCGCGGACCGGATTGTCTGGGTTATGTCTTCGAGGAAAAGGCGCGACGTCCGTTTCTTTCGGAGAAGGCAGATGCGCTCGGCGTGCCGTTTGGTCCCGAACGGCGGGAACTGGTCGAAGGCAGGGAAATTACCCTCGCAGACGGAAGAGTGGTCAAACCTGACGATGTGCTTGGCGACTGGGAACGGGGCAGCAAACTGGTCGTCATTGGCGACACGGGACGCACCGACAACCTGATCGAAGTCTGCAAGGATGCGGACGGACTGGTGATCGAGTCAACATATTTGGATGAAGAAGCCGACATGGCAAAGCAGTTCAACCATCTCACCGCACGCATGGGCGCAGATCTGGCGGTCAAGGCTGGCGTGAAGAAACTCATCCTCACTCATATCTCCCGCCGCTACCGCGAAAAAGATGTCATCACCGAAGCGCAGTCCGTTTTTCCGGGTGCAGTGGTGGCGAGGGATTTTGATACGTTCAACATAAAGCGGTTAGCTTCGAGCGATTAGCTTTTAGCTATTTGACCGTCACCTGAATCACCGCAGTATCCACCACCTGATCTGACCTGACCACTTGCAGTTGCACGGCATACAGCCCGCTGAGACCCGTCGTGTCCCACTCTGCCAGTTGACCATTTTCCACGGGGGTGATGACGTCGCTACCGAGTTGGGTCCAGGTTTGGGGATTGAGTCCTTTTCCGACTTGCACACGATAATAACTAAAGTTTTCTCCCGAAGCGGTGCCGAGGATTTGCACTTTGCCGCTGACTTCCGCGAACAATTCGGGGGAGGTGATGTTCGCCGTCGGCTTGACGGGCGGAGGCTGGATGGCGTCGTAGTTGGTGGGCGGGATGTCCACGCCTTTGCTCAACGCCCAGTCGCGGGCAGACTCGGGGACGATCATGTAAATCCGTTTTTCGATCAGTTCTGGCGGGGTGAACACCGTGGCGAGCAAACCTGTCTCGCGATTGATGTCGAACTCGCGGAACAAATTATCCGCTTGAACTGGCTCACTGCCATTCAGGAAAATCTCACTTACCAAATTCGGACATTCGCGCGTGGGCAACATTCCCGAAGGGTCACAAACGGTAATGACTGAAACGCCCTGCGGGATTGTCCAGCCATCTGCGGGGACGTTTGCCGAAGAGACCTGCATCAATGCATTCCATAACGCGGCTGGAAATCTCGGCGTGACACTTTCGCTCGCATCGCGGTCATGCACGCCCGTCCATGTCACCACCACGTGCGACGGGGTGTACCCAGCCACCCAGGCATCTTTCCCGTCGAAGGTTTGACCAACCTTCACGCCAGCGGGTCTGCCAATTTCCAGCGCATTCGATCTGCCAAGCGATACCCAACGCGCAGAGTCGTCACTCAATACGTTCGTCATCAGATACGCCAACGCGGGCGGCAGGATGGGCTTCGCCTGTGGCAGAGTCCAATCGAGGAGGGAGGCGTGGTCGGCGGTCTCGATTTTCAGCACAGACACAGGCACAAAGTCGTCGCCGACGTTTTGCCCGAAGTACACGCCCTGCGTCCCAAACACGCCGTACGCGCCCGCAAGTTTCAGCATGGTCATATCTGAACCCGAAGCAATCCCAAACGACGACTCGATGTTGGTCACGTTTTCGATTCCCATCTGCCCCTTCAACGTCTCGACGGGAACCTGATAATCGTTCGCCAGCGCCGTCCGCAGACGCAGTGCGCCGTGAAATTCGCCGTCGAAGTTTTGGATGTCCGACTCGTTGGGGATGTCCCAAGTTAAGGAGGCTGGACTCAAGCCTCGGGTGAATCCTGTCAGATAGACAAAGGCATCGAGACTCGACCCAGGCTGGTGGGCGGTCACGAGCGGCGTTTCCACGCCTTGAACTGTCTCGCCGACCAGCGCCAACACCTGTCCCGTTTTCGGGTCGAGGATCAACGCGCTGGCAGATGAATCCGCAAGCGTGACGGCAGGCGGAAGCGAAGGCAGGAGTCGCGCCGAGGGGCAATCGGATTTGGGTTCGGGCAGACCAGCCATCCGCGCGGCGTAGACTTCGGTGACGCAGGCAGCTTGATTCTGCAAGTCGAAATCCAGCGTGGTGATGACGTTCAATCCGCCGCGCT
>CAZCGJ010000051.1:0-3773 GCA_964498295.1 Candidatus Woesearchaeota archaeon
AGAGAGATTAGTGGATTCTGGGCTAGAGTTCTTAGATTTGTTAGATTGAGAAAGTGAATTTTAGGTTAATCTATCGGCGAAGCAAGGTTTAAATATTAAGGATTTGATGAATATATAGATGGTGATGAAGACGGTGAATAGAGTTCTAATTTTATGTTTTTTATTAGTTGGATTTATGAGTTTTGGAAGTGCATTTTCCGGTTTGGGTTCTGGAACTATAGGAGATCCTTATCAAATTACTAGTTGGGAACAATTGAATGAGACGAGAAATGATTTCACTGCAAATTATGTTTTGATAAATAATTTATCTTCTGCTACTGCAGGATATTCTGGACTGGGTGATAATTGGACACCTATATCTAGTTTCTCTGGCAGTTTTAATGGATCTGGAAATACAATTTCTGATTTGATAATAAACAAAAGTACTACTTCGATCGGGTTATTTCGTGATATTTCGGGGAATGTCTCTAATGTAGGATTACTAAATTCTAGTGTGCAGGGTTCTGGGTATACGGGTGCATTATCAGGATATCAATCTAGTGGAATAATCTCTAATTGTTATACTACTGGAAATGTAAATAGTTCTGAAGGTATGACTGGCGGTTTAGTTGGATGGGTAATTGGCGGGCAAATAATTGATTCTTATTCTATTTGTAATGTGAGTGGTTTGTCTTATTCTATTGGCGGATTAGTTGGACATCAGGACGGGGGAAATATCAATAATTCATATTCAACTGGAAATATTTATAGCTCTTCTTATTCGGTTGGCGGATTTGTTGGTCATTCAAAAGGAAAGATTTCTAATTCATATTCAACAGGAAGTGTAACAGGTATTAATTCTACGGGAGGTTTTGTAGGAACTAAGTCTAATGGAACAATCTCTAATTCCTACACAACAGGAATTGTGACAGGTTCTAATACGGTAGGGGGATTTGTTGGGAACAAATCTTCGCTTGGAACAATAACTAGCTCTTATTGGTATAATCGTTCACAGGGATTGAATTGTTATAGTGGCGGAAATACAGGATGTACTGCGGCAAATGATACGCGGATGAAAAGTATTTTTACTTTTATTAATAGTTGGAATATAACAACTACTTCAACGGATTTAAATAATGGATATCCATTTTTAAGTTGGCAGAATACTAGCGGTTCTTACGATGGAAATAGCTATGTTTGGTTAGTTTATGGAGATTCTCTTTTCGACGGAGGAAATGGTTCTGCAAGTAATCCTTATCAAATATCTTCTTGGACTCATTTAAATAACACAAGATATTATTTGCGTTCCAACTTTACTTTAATGAATAACTTAAACAGCTCTATGGCAGACTATGAGGGTATAGCGGGCACTACTGCCAACGGTGGAAAAGGTTGGAAACCAATTGGAGACGGAACGAATGATTTCAATGGTACCTTTAACGGAAATGGAAAAACAATTTCTGGAGCGTATATTAATAGGCCTACTGAAAATTTTGTAGGTTTGTTTGGTACAGCTCTTAACTCTGCTAATATTTCCAATTTAAATGTTGCAGGATTTAATTTTACCGGTAAGTATTATGTTGGAGGGCTAGTAGGTTATAGTGAAAGAGGATTTATTAAGTATTGTTCGACTCAAGGAACTGTTTATGGCGAGTATGAAGTTGGAGGATTAGTTGGGAGAAATATGGCGGGTTTAATAAATTCTTCTTATTCTAATGTTAATGTTTTTGGCAGGTCAAGTGGTTTAACTAGTGTCTTTTTAGGAGGTTTTGTTGGTAATAATTTTGGAAATACTTTAGCTAATTCTGCTTATATTACAAATTGTTATTCAAATGGCAATGTAACTGCTTTTAGTGGCAGCCATATTGGGATTGGAGGATTTGGTAATAATTTCGGGGCTTATACATATATTAATAATTCTTATTCTACTGGGAGAGTCTCTTCCGCTAATGGTAAGGGTTTTGTAGCCGGTACTGCGGGGAAAGTTAATTTTTCTTATTGGGATGTTAATACTTCTAATAAGTCTACTTCTGATGCGGGAATTGGATTAACAACTACTGAGATGAAAAAACTTTCCACATTTAACTCTAGTTGGAATATAATTTACAGTGAAAAAAATATTAATGATGGTTATCCCTTTTTATCTTGGCAAGATACAAATAATTCTTTTGTATGGTTAGTTTGGGATTATTTTAAAACTAGTGAATGTGAGAATCTAACTTTGCCTGGGAATTATACTTTAAATCAGTCAATTGGTTTGGGTGGCGAGTGTTTAATTATTCAAGCAGACGGAATTACAATTAATGGAAATGGATTTACTATTACTGGAAATGTGAATGCGAGTAGAAGTGAAACTTCGGATATTTCCGGAAATTGTGAAGACGGGGTCTCTCAAGATAGAGCAACTTGCGAAGATAATGGGGAAACATGGCATGGTAATGGTTATTCTGCTTATACAAACTTAGTTTTGAATAATATTAATGTAATTGGGGCAATTTCGTCTACTGGAAGTTCTGGTTTTAATAGTGCAGGGTCTGGAGGAACAATTACCCTCTTGGGAGGTTCAAATATAGCTGGAAATATTTCATCTATTGGTGGTGATGGATCTAGTTCTGTTGACGGTACGGGGGGTGATGGAAGAACAATAACTGTTAATTCTTCAAATATTTCTGGAGCAATAATTTCTACAGGAGGGAGCGGTAGAGGTGGAAATGGTGGTTCTTCTGGAGCAATATCAATTTCCAACTCAACAACAGGAGCAATAACTTCAACTGGCGGAATTGGAGGCTATAATGGCGGTGCTGGTGGAGCAATAACAGTTAGTAGTAATTCGAATGTAACTGGATCAATAATTTTGAATGGAGGTTCTTCTTCTTCATTTTGTTATGTTAATTTTGGTGATTGTTTCGGAGGAAATACTGGAAATTTAACTTTAATCAATTCAAGAATTTCATTGTCTGGTTCAATTAGTCTTGCAGGAGGAATAGGTTTAGAACAAAATGGTTCTTCAGGAACTTTAACATTAAACAATTCAGGATTCTACAACGAATACGGAATGATAAAATTCTTTAATGTTACAACACAGAATACTACAATAAGTTCAATATTAAATATTGCGAATAATTCTGTTTATGTAAACTCTGCTGAATATCCTGATTATAATAATGCTGCGAATGTTTCATTTTATGATTTGGCTGTAAGATATAATCCTTATATTAAAGGAAGTAATGAAACTGATTTTGGAATTTGTACTGATTGTTATAATTTAACAAGATTAGACTTATCTAATGTAACTTTTAATGTTTCATCGTGGAGTCCGTATACAAATTATTCTTTGAGAGATAGAATTGCTTTCTTGAATTTAACTTATTCTCCAAACACTACTGATGGAATTGATCCTGGAATTAACGTAACTGTAAATTTGACTGTTCCAGAATCTCCTGATTTTAGCATATCTCATGTTTTATTGCAATTATTTAATGGAACTGATTGGGTGAATTATTCTTCTAGCGATTTGGAAAATGGTTCATATGGAATTGTATTTCCATTAGCTGAAGATGAAATTGAATATAATTATACTTTCAATGTATGGGCAAATAATTCTGATGAATCAAATCAATCTTCAAATACAACATTTAATGCAACATGGGATTGTTCGTTTGTAATTTCAGATGATTATCTTACTTCTTCAGATGGGGATTTGGGAACTACTGGAGGATATAATCAGCAATTATCTTTAGGTAATGTAATTATCAATAATACTGGAGATGCAAACTATACTGGCGGTTGTATTA
>CAZCGJ010000052.1:0-486 GCA_964498295.1 Candidatus Woesearchaeota archaeon
ACGGGATTATTTCCTTATTTTTCAAAGGCCTTTAGTGTAACATTTTACATGGCCAAAATCTATAGTTTTTGGGCATATGCTGTTTCTAATATGGACATTTTTCTACATTATGGCTAGCCTCCCAATCTTCCTTAGCTGTCCACATTTCTAAGCCTTTTAGTTTACCCTTTTTTGCTTTTAATATTTTTTCACGTAATGAAGGAATAATATAAATGTGTGGCTCAAATTCAGCTTCACGAGCCATTTCATGCCCATTCATAAAATCCTTATTTTTGGGAACAAGTTTATCTAGATATCCAGTAAATTCACTATATGTGGACTGTACTTTATCCACACCGCTAACTGTATTAATAATATCTATAAGATGGTATCCATCTATTATCCCATTCTTTTTATGAATTTCTGCTGGTATTTCTATAATATCCTTGCCTATAATATGACTTATACAATCCATAATTAAGTTATTAACAAGAATTAATCCGCCTG
>CAZCGJ010000052.1:496-3702 GCA_964498295.1 Candidatus Woesearchaeota archaeon
CATCATAAGATCGTAATTTTTTTTTTTTTTTTGGTGTTTTAATATGCTCGCATGTAAATATTAATCTGTCCCATTTTATATCCATAAGCTCCCCTCCTCCATATCCAGCCTCCAAACAACCGATAGGTGGAACTGAAAGTTTTTTTTCATTAAAAGGCATATATTTTTCATGCTTACTACCTAAAGGAGCAAATATATAAATATGTTTTGTTTCTTCTGTCATGTTTTCTCTGTTACTCTGCTTTATTTAAATGAACTTTACCTGAATTTAAGCCCTTACTTTCTTCTGCGATTATTTTTTTAATTTCCTCTAAAGTTCGTTGCTGTGTAAGCGTCCAGCCAAACACATCTAGCATGTTTTGTTGATATCTTATAAAAAAAGCCAGCATAATTTTTTTATGGTGCTAACGATGCAAACTACATATCAAGTTCCTGTGAAATTTTGCACTAATATAGAGCGCAGAATGTTTTGGTATAAAATTTTAGCAGACCAGAATACTAGCGGCATGAGTATGAAAAAATTTTGCCAATTACATCAACTAAAGTATTCGACCTTTAAGGGCTATAAATATAGGAAACAGAATGCTGAAAATACTATTGATGATATTAAGAACAATAATTTAAAGAGCAAAAGCAATGCTACTAAGTTTATACCGTTACAAATTACTAATGATGCATTAATTAGCAAAACCAAATGTCCGCACTCTGAAAACAAAGTATCTGATGACAACCTTACAGAAATAAAAATAGTGTTTAATAATGGTAATAAAATACTCGTACCTCAATCTATTTCTGAAGCCAGCTGGTTATTGTTAATTAAAACAATAAGCGAGTTACAATGTTAAATTTACCACCAAGTGTAAAAGCCTACGTATCAACTGATGAAACTGACATGAGGAAGTCAATTGATGCATTAAGTTTAATAGTTCAGGAAATATTGAAAAAAGATCCGTTTTCTGGTCACTTATTTGTGTTTTGTAATAAACGTGGGGACAAGATCAAAATATTATATTGGGATCGCAATGGTTTTTGCCTTTGGTACAAGAGGCTTGAGCGTGGTGTATTTAGATTACCTAAAATGCAATCTAAAGTATTTATGATCATGCCAAATGAATTAAATTTATTATTAGAAGGAGTTGATCTAACTGATAGAAAAAGATTAAGTGCAACTGAAGTAGATGCTATAAAATAAGGGTTTTTCGTAAAAATAACTAGCATTAAATTTTATTTTTGCTATACTTTTTTGCGTGGAAAATATAGCAAATAACTGCCAAACTTATAATCCAAAAACTCTTGCGGAAGCCAATCAAATTATCGTTTTATTGCAAAAAGATTTACATAACCAACAAGAAAAAATTCAAACTATCGAACAGCAATATGAAGTTTTACAGCGGCAAGTAATTAATTTATTGCGCAGTAAATATGGTAAAAGTTCTGAAAAACTACCAGAAGGCTTTATTCAGCTTAATTTATTAGATAACAATAAATCGTTAGAACAACCCACTGAGCCAATAAAAAAAGAAATAATTACCTATGAAAGAAAGAAACGCGATGGTCATCGTAATATACCAGATAATCTACCTCGAGCGCGCATTGAATACAAATTAGAAGATTTAACTTGTCCATGTGGTTGTGGTAGCCAACTAGATAAGATTGGTGAAGTTATTACTGAGCAATTAGAGATAGTGCCAGCGAAAATTTATGTTAAACAGCATGTACGTTTTAAATATGCTGGGTGTCTCCATCAGAATCAAGTAATTACCGCGCCGATGCCCAACCAACCAATTGATAAGGGTTTTGCTGGTCCTGGTTTATTAGCAGATGTGCTAGTTAAAAAATATGATGATCACCAGCCACTTTATCGACAATCAGAAATACTAGCGCGCCACAGTATAGATATTTCTAGACAAACCCTATGTGGTTGGGTAATGCAATGTGCTGATATTTTAAATCCTTTAGTGGAGGCAATGAAACCAGATTTATTGGCATCGCCTAAAATTCATACAGATGATACTGTGATACCCGTTTTAGAAGATGGTAAAGGTTCAACCAAAGAAGGAAGATTATGGGGATATCTTGGTTGCGGACCTCCAATTATTATTTACGATTATTCGCCCAATCATCAACAAAAATGGGCAGAAAATTTTTTAAAAAATTACAAAGGTTATTTGCAAGCTGATGCGTATACGGGCTACGATAAAATTTATGCTGGCGGTAAGATTATTGAAGTAGCTTGCATGGCTCATGCGCGCAGAAAATTTTTTGAGATTGCTGAGGCAAACAAAAAAATCAGCAGCAACAAAGAAGGTCTTGCTGTAACCGCATTAAGTTACATAAGTAAGTTATACAAAATTGAAAACCGAATAAAAGGCATAGAACCAATAGCAAAAGAAGCAATCAGAAAACGTGAGGCTAATCCTATTCTTAAAGAGTACAAGAAATGGTTGCTAAAACAAAATGGAAGGGTATTGCCCAAAAGCCCATTGGGTTTAGCGGTTAATTATACTTTGAATAACTGGGTTGCTTTAACCCGTTATCTTGGCAATGGGATTTTAAGTATCGATAACAATGCAGCAGAAAGATTAATGAGACCTATCACAATAGGCCGAGCTAATTGGACATTTGCAGGTAATGATATAGGTGGAAAAGCTGCCGCTACCATCTATAGCCTTATAGAAACTTGCAAGCTAAATAAAATTAATCCTTATGAGTACTTGGTAGATGTGCTAACCAGGCTACCCAACACCTTGAATCGTGATATCAAAACATTAGTACCATATAGGTGGCAACAAACGAACTTCTAAGCAATACATTACCCAGCATTGCAAGCCTAGCAGCAAGTAGCTAATTTTAATACACTGTCGTTGGCTGGACGCTTACCTTAGTTTATCATCTTATTTTTTTGCTAAGAACTATCGGATTTTTTGTCTTGATGCACTGCTATTGAATAAATCTATTTTGAAGGAAACTTTGAGTGTTAATTTGCATGCAAAAATGACCCCTTTAGAGGCAAAAGTTGCATCCAATTTTGACCCCTCTGAATACTAACAATTACTCTTATGATTAAAATAATCATAAGGGGATAAAGAGGATGATAATTGTGGAAACAATAGCAAAAATACGCCGTATGTATCACGTGCAAAATAAAGGAATAAAAACCATAGCAAGGGAACTGAAGTTATCTAAAAATACGATAAAAAAAATTA
>CAZCGJ010000053.1:0-3658 GCA_964498295.1 Candidatus Woesearchaeota archaeon
GTCAAAGTCGAGCCATCTCTGCCTGGCACGTGGCGCTGGCTGGGGACTCGCACCCTGACCTTCCAATCGGATTCGGAATTGTTCGACCGCCTGCCGATGGCGACGGAATACCACGTGACGATTCCAGCGGGGACGAAATCCGCCAGCGGACAGACGCTTGCCGAAGAAGTCTCGTGGACGTTCAAGACGCCGCCGCCCACCGTGGTGACGACCTACCCGTACAGCGATACCCCGCAGCCGCTTAAGCCGCTGTTTTTCGTTTCCTTTGACCAGCGCATTGACCCCGCCGCCGTGTTGGAGAAGATTCAGGTCACGGCGGGGAGTGAGAAAGTCAGCCTCGTTTTGGCGACGCAGGAGGAAATCGACGCGGACAAGCAGGTGAGTCAACTGGTGAAGTATGCAGAAGAAGGACGCTGGCTTGCCTTCCGCGCCACGCAACCGTTCAAGCCCGCCACCAGCATCTCAGTGAACATCCCCGAAGGGACGCCCTCTGCCGAAGGGACGTTGACCACGACTGCGGCGCAGAGTTTCGGCTTCTCGACCTATTATCCGCTCGAAATCACCGAACATCACTGCTACTGGTACGACGACAGTTGTCCGCCGTTCTCGCCGTTTTACATCACCTTCAACAACCCGCTCGATTTGGACACCTTCGACGCGGACATGATTCAGGTTGACCCCGAGATTGGGACGATGTCGGTCAATGCCTACGGCAACACCATCGAAATCAAGGGCGAGACCAAGGGACAGACTTCCTACTCGGTGACGGTTTCGGGCAACCTGCGCGATGTGTTTGGTCAGCGGCTTGAAAAAGATTCCCGCCTGCTCTTCAAGGTGGATAAGTCTGACCCGTTTCTCACGGGTCCCGAACAAAACTTCATCACCCTCGACCCAACCCTGACCAAGCCCGCACTTTCGGTTTATGCGGTCAACTATGACAAACTGCACGTCAAAGTCCAGACCGTGCAACCCGCCGACTGGTCGGCGTTCAAGACCTACCTGCAAGAATGGAAGCGGACAGACAATCCGCCCGCGTTGCCTGGCACGAACGTGATGGACAAGAACCTCAGCCTCGACCTGCCTGCCGATACGCTCTCGCAGGTGGATGTGGATTTGAGCCAGTTCATGGCAGGCGCGTCGGGACAGTTCATCGTCATCGTCGAGCCGCCGCCTTCGCTGTTTGAAAATGACCAAGCCAAGTGGCAGCGTTTCTCGCAGACGGTCATCGCCTGGGTGCAGGTGACTCAAATCGGTCTCGACGCCTTCACCGATCACAGCGAGATGATCGCCTGGGCGACAGACCTCAAGACGGGCGCGCCGCTCGCGGGAGTCAGCATTCAGCCCAACATTGGCAGCGGAGCGCTTCGCGAGACTGGCGAAGATGGCATTGTCCGCTTCGACATCCCCTCTGGCGCGACGTATCTCGTGGCAGAAACAGCGAACGACCTCGCCATCCTGCCGCGCTCCAACTCATATTGGGACGACCCGTGGACTGCCTCCCCGCCCAACGACACTTTGCGCTGGTATGTCTTCGATGACCGCGGGATGTACAAGCCTGGAGAGGAAGTTCACATCAAAGGTTGGATTCGCAAAGTGGGCGGACGACAAAGCGGCGACGTGGGACTCGTCGGCGACAGCCTGACCTCGGTCAGTTACCAACTCACCGACCCGATGGGCAATGCCCTGCTCGACGGCTCGGCGGAAGTCAACGCCCTCGGCGGATTCGATTTCGTCTTCACCGTGCCGACCAACACCAACCTCGGCTCTGCCCAACTTTACCTTTCGGCTGGAGTCGGTTTGGATGGCAGGGATTTCTATCACCCGCTTCAAGTTCAGGAATTCCGCCGACCAGAATTTGAAGTCACGACCCGCACTGAAACCGAAGCCCCCTATTTTGCGGGCGACCATGCCATCGTTGCCGTGGACGCGAAATACTACGCGGGCGGCGCCCTCCCCAATGCCGACACCACCTGGACAGTGACCACCTCCAAAGGCAGTTACTCGCCGCCCAATTGGGATAAGTTCACCTTTGGCACTTGGACTCCGTGGTGGTGGTTCTTCGATAATCAAGTACCCGAAGGCGGCACACAACCTCAAACCTTCAACGGGAAAACCGACGCGATGGGAACTCACCTGCTGCGGCTCGACTTCAAACCGCAGGGCGACCTTGCCAACGAACCCAGCCCGATGAGCGTGGTGGCGGAAGCCAGCGTGATGGATGTCAACCGTCAGGCGTGGAACAGTTCCACCGCGATCCTCGTTCACCCGTCAAACTTGTACGTCGGCATCCGCACTGAACGATACTTCGTCGAACGCGGCAAACCGCTCAAGGTGGAGTTCATCGTCACCGATCTTGACGGCAATGCCGTCAGCGGACGCCCCGTCAAGTTGACTGCGGCGCGGCTGGAGTGGGTTTACAAGGATGGGAACTGGACGGAGACCGAAACCGAAGTCCAGACCTGCGAGACCGAATCCAAGCCCGAGCCTGACGCGGAGCGCTGCACCTTCGAGACTCCCGTCGGCGGCAGTTATCAAATTACCGCCACCGTGACAGACGAGCAGGGTCGCAAGAACCAAAGCCGCTTCACGCGTTGGGTCAGCGGCGGAAGCGCCCGCCCGTCCAACAAGGTGGAGATGGAAGAAGTCACCCTCGTCCCCGACCTCGAAACCTACCAGCCTGGCGACACCGCCCAAATTCTGGTGCAGTCGCCGTTCACGCCCGCCGAAGGTCTGCTCACCGTCAGCCGCAGCGGCATCCTCTACACCGAGCGCTTCAAAATCGAAGACGGCTCGACCACGCTGGAGATTCCCATCAAGGGCGAATACATCCCCAACCTGAATATCCGCGTGGATTTGACAGGCAGCGCGTCGCGCACAGGGGATGATGGCGAGCCGCTTGCAGACTTGCCCTATCGTCCCGCCTACGCCAGCGCGGAGTTGAACCTGAAGATTCCGCCCTTCAAGCGGACTCTGTCTCTCGAAGTGAGTCCAACCCGCGAAAAATTGGAACCTGACTCCAGCACGTCGCTGACCGTTTCACTGAAAGACGCGAACGGCGAGCCTGTCCCCAACGCGGAGGTGGCGGTGGTCGTGGTAGACGAAGCCATCCTCGCGCTCACCAATTACAAACTCTCCGACCCAATCAATACCTTCTACGAAAACCGTCCTTCATACCTGTATGCCACCTACGGACGCGCCAACATCATCCTCGCTGACCCGCAAGCCTTTGCGCCAGAGGAAATAGAGTGGAAGGGTTCGCGGGCAGTGAATGATCAATTGTACAGTCTTGACGTAGTGGAAATGCCAATGATGGCTGCCGCGCCAATGGCAGAGGCTCCCATGGCAACCATGACTCCGCAAGGGCTGGGCGGGAACGCGCAACAGCCTTCCATCGCCGTGCGCACGGACTTCAACCCACTGGCGAACTTCTCGCCCAGCGTCAAGACCGACGCGAACGGCGAGGCGCAAGTCTATTTCAGCGTGCCCGACAACCTCACCCGCTATCGAATCATGGCGGTGGCTGTGGACAATGGCGGCAAACAATTCGGCATCGGCGAATCCAACCTGACGGCGCGACTGCCGCTGATGGTTCGTCCGTCCGCGCCGCGCTTCCTCAACTTTGGCGATAAATTTGAACTGCCCGTCGTCCTGCAAAACC
>CAZCGJ010000054.1:0-3501 GCA_964498295.1 Candidatus Woesearchaeota archaeon
AGGGACCGGAGATGACAATCAACAATGGGCTGGGCTTGCGAATTTCGAATGGTGTCATGGAAGTATTGTACCAAAGCGAATCGGTTCGGAGTAAAATTAATCCATGCCAACCTATGACCTTTTCTGTAACGACTGCCAGCAAAAATTCGAGGTCTTTTTGACTTACGCCGAGTACGGGGTCAAAGCCGTACACTGCGCCCACTGCCGGAGTGAAAATGTCCGCCGCCGCATGACGAAGGTGCGGATCGCCAAATCCGATGAAAGCCGATTGGAATCCGCCGCGGACGATTTCGCAGGCTTGGAAGGCGTCGAGGATGACCCCAAATCCCTGGCGCGGATGATGCGAAAGATGGGGAACGAAATGGGCGAAGAGATGCCCTCCGAGTTCAACGAAGTGGTGAACAGGCTGGAGGCTGGTCAAAGCCCCAAGGAGATCGAATCCGCCATCCCCGATTTGGGCTTGGGCGACTCGGGAGACGATTAACGTTTAACGTTCAACTGGAAAGTCTCATCCCCGCCCAGCGGAAGATTGAGCGGCGCGGACTCCAAAGCCATGACTCGGCTGTTGGCGAAGAATCCGAAATCAAACTCGGTGACATCCCCAGCCTGTTTGCCGGGAATGGGCATCAGCCTCGCCGTGAGCGGTTTATCCAGCCGCAGCGCCAGCGCGGACAAATCCAGCAGCAGCGGAGTCAACTGCCCGGCGGTCACATCCCCCGCCAGCGGAACGGTGTCCAGTCCCGTGCCGCAGACCGCAGAGTAGAGCAAAGCATCCTTCACGGTCAACACACCTTCGGCGGCGCGCTTCGCCAAAACCGAATCTTCAAGGACGGGCTGCATGAATCCGCTGAAACCTGTGTGAGGGAAGTCGGCGCGGTCAACGGCTTCGGTGAGAATGGCGGCGGCGGCAAGCGAACCATGCAAACCGACCTTGGTCACGCCCATTGCTTCGACTGCGCCGCCCAATGAATGCGCATCGTCGGGGAAGGGGGCAAGGGAGAAGTCAATGCCTTTGAAAGTTAGAGACTGGAGGTTAGAGGCTAGAGATTGGGCGGTTTGGGCAATGGCTTGTCCGTGTTTGGTGATTTCGGAAATCAACGCTCGTCGTCCATCGTCCATCGTCTGCCGTCCATTAAATGCCTCGATTGCCAAATCGGCTGATTCGACGGCGATTGCGAAGGCTGGTTCGTCCGCGTCATGATAGGCGGCGGGGAAAAACGGCGCGTTCGCCTTGACATTCGCCAGCGCGGCAAAATTCAAGTTGGCAAAGCCGTTCGGCTGGATGGTGGATGCCCGCTGAATAATCTCTGCGCAAGCCTTGACCGCCTTCATCGAAATGCCGTTCGCCTTGTCTGCCATGACGCCGCCGAAGAAGATATTTTCTCCCGCAGAGATGGCTTCGGGGATGACCGCGTAGCTTTCGGGGAATTCGATCAACGCGGGGCCAAGCGCCGCATACGCCAGCCCGATTTGTTTCAACATTCCAGACAGTTTTTCTGCGAGAAGCGGAAGTTGATCCACTTTGCCACTCAACAATTTTGGAAACGGAATCGTCGCCATGCGCGTGGTCTGGACTTCGTATCCAGCCGCTTCGTAGGCAGACTTGGCATTGGCAAGGAATTCACCAGCCTTGCGCAAGGCGGTTTCGTCAAGAGGGAATTGGGGATTACAGAAATAGGTGATGGAACGAATTTTCATAAAACCTCGATGGAACGTTAAACGTTGAACGTTGAACGTTGTCTTACGACTTCAAACATCAATATTGACCCCGCCACGCCTGCGTTCAGCGATTCGACATTGCCTTTCATCGGAATGGCGATTTTCCCGTTCGCCAACTTCCTCGCAGACTCACTTGCCCCCTCCGCCTCGCCGCCGATGACCAGAGCAACGGGCTGACGCAAATCAGTCTCCCAACAGGATTTTCCATCCATGTCCGCCAGAAAGACCTGCAAACCTGCCGACCTGACAACTTGCTCAACTTCTTCCCAATTGAGAGAGCGAATCGGCAGCCGAAAATGGGCCCCCATCCCGGCGCGGACGACCTTCGGCGCAAACGCGTCCGTTGTCTCAGGCGGAAGCAAAACAGCCTGCACTCCCGCCGCAGCCGCAGTCCGCAGGAGAGTGCCGAGATTGCCAGGGTCACGGATTTGGTCGGGGATGAGGATGAAAGTTGGTAAATTAGGGATTGGTAAATTGGTTAGTTCAAGGACAGCAAGAATGCCCTGTGGGGTTTCGGTTTCGCTCAAAGACTTCATCAGACTGGTGGAGACTTCTTCCACATCCACACCGTTTAACGTTAGACGTTCAACGCTCAACCTGCCCCTCTCGCTCAAAGTCTCGTCGAACAACACAAACCGAAATCTCCAATTCCCATTTACCGCTTCTTCCACCAGCCGAATCCCTTCTGCAACAAAAGCGCCCGCCTCGCGGCGTTCTTTTGCCCGTCCCTGCAAGGCGCGGACAAGTTTTAGTTTTGGGTTGTGGGAAGATGAAATCATGGGTGATGGATCATGGAAAATGGAGAATGGTCTGTGGACAATTAGCCATTAACCATCCCCCATTTATCAAGAAATGCTTTGATTGTTGTATCGTCAAACAGGAGAATGCGGACGGTTTTCAAGGTTGAACTCTCCGCGCTTGAGAAATATTTTTCGATGGACGAGAAGATGATTCCAGCCGCGCGTTCTTTGGGGAAGCCAAAAATCCCCGTCGAGATCGCTGGCATGGAAATGGACTCGCACTTCAATTCGTCCGCCACACGCAAGGAGCCGGTGACTGCGTCCGCGAGCTTCTTGTCCTCGTCGCCGTCGCCCCAGACGGGTCCCACAGCGTGGATCACGTATTTCGCAGGCAGCGCTCCGCCCGAAGTCCAGGCGGGGTTCGCGTGAGAAACCGTCCCGTGCTGACGAATCCACTGGTCGCTTTCCTGTTGAATCACATCCCCACCGCGCCGTACGATTGCCCAGGCAACTCCGCCGCCGTGCTGTAAATCCTCATTCGCCGCATTGACAATCGCATCCACCTCATCAGTGGTGATGTCACCTTGCACAATTTGCAGGGATTGCCCCGTCGGAAGATTTCGTTCTTTCAAAATGGTGTTCATGGTTTTATTTTACCCCCGTTAAATAATGTAGGGGCGGATCGTGTGATCCGCCCCTACAAAAATTATCTGGTCTTTGCCACAACCGCGGCGAATGCCTGCGGATTTCGTACCGCGATGTCGGAAAGCATCTTGCGATTGAGCTCGATGTTTGCCTTCTTCATCGCCGACACCAACTTGCTGTAGGTGGTTCCGTTCAAACGGGCAGCAGCATTGATACGGGCAATCCACAATTTGCGCAAATCGCGCTTGCGGACGCGGCGATCACGGGTGGCGTACCACAGGCTCTTGAGCATGGCTTCGTTGGCACGCTTGAAAAGCAGGTGCTTCGAGCCGCGCTGGCCCTTCGTGATCTTCAAAACTTTTTTGTGACGTAGATGCCCTTGCGGGCCTCCCTTTAC
>CAZCGJ010000055.1:0-3459 GCA_964498295.1 Candidatus Woesearchaeota archaeon
ATTTTGCCTTTAGTAAGCTATTTTAGCTTACGACATATGTCTATGGGGAGCACAAGTAAAATAGTCCAACAATCTTTAAATATGCTCGAAATCTAATAAAAAAGAGGTGATAACATCGGCCACATAAAAAAATTAGTACTGCATGGTTTTAAGTCTTTTGCAAGAAAAACCGAAATTTCATTTGAAAACGCAATGAATGTAATTGTAGGTCCAAATGGTTCAGGTAAATCTAATATCACAGATGCATTATGTTTTGTTTTAGGCAGAATGTCCATTAAATCTATTCGAGCTGCAAAAGCTGCAAATCTGCTTTTCGCAGGAACAAAAAATTACAAAGGAGTAACTGAAGCATATGTAGAGCTAGTATTTGATAACTCAGATGGTGCATTCGGAATAAACTCTACAGAAGTCTCAATAAAAAGAATTCTTAGAAGAAACGGACTCTCTATCTATAAAATAAATAATGAAACAAAAACAAGACAAGAACTCATAGAATTAATCGCACAAGCAGGAATTGATCCTAATGGATTTAATATTGTTCTACAAGGAAACATCACAGAACTTGTTAAGATGGGTCCAGAAGAAAGAAGAAAAGTTATAGAAGATGTCGCAGGAATTTCGGTTTACGAAACAAGAAAAGCAAAATCCTTAAATGAACTTGAAAAAGCTGAAGAAAAACTAAAAGAAGTTTCAGCAATTTTAAGAGAAAAAAATGCATATCTTAGAAATTTAGAAAAAGATAGACAAGATGCAATAAACTATCAAAGAATAGAACAGACAATAAAAAGATGTAAAGCAACAGTAATTTCTAAAACAATAAAAGAAAAAGAAAAAGAACTTTGGGCAGTAGATAAATTACTAGAAAATCATAAAAAAGAAATAGAAGAGAAAAGAAGAAAAATAAAAGATAAAGACACGGAAGTAAGATCTATTCAAGAATCAATCAATGAAGTAAATAAACAAATTCAATCTTCGACAGGTGAAGAAAATGAAACTCTACACAAAGAAATCTCTGAATTAAAATCTCTTTTAGGAGCAACATATGCAAGAAGAGAAAACTTTGAAAATAGACTAGATCAAAACAAAGAAAGAGAAATAAATCTTAAAGAAAAAATAAAAGAGTTAGAAGAAGAAGTACAAAAAATACAAGTAACTAGTCCTGAAATTAAAAAACAACAAACAATTCTAAAAGAGCTACAAGAAAAATTTGATAACCTAGAAAAGCAAAGAAGAACTTTCTATATGGTTAAATCAGACCTCTCTACATTAGAAAATAGGAAAGATGAAAAGAATAGGCTATTAATAGGTTATAATAAAGAATTAGAAATAATTGAAAGAACTATCAACCAAGTTTTTGCAGAAATAAAACATGATAAATCTCTAACTGTGTTGGTTTCTTTAAAAGAAAAAACAATCAACGAAATAAGAAATCTAAAAGAGAAAAAAGTAGAAATTGAAAAAGAAATATTAGAACTTGAAAAAACAAACGCAGTTTTATTGCAGATAGTAAACAGAGAAAGAAAACTGAAAGGAGACATTATAGGATTGGATGTATGTCCAATGTGTAGAAATAAAATCACTGAAGAACATCGTTGCTATGTTGTAGACAATTCCAACAGTAAAATAAAAAATGCAGATGAAGAGTATAAAAAAAATACAGAGAAAATACAAGAACTTACAAATGAAATAAATTCCAACCTAGAAAAAGTATTACAAAACGAACAAAGACAAAAAGAAATAGAAATTGATATTATAAAAATAAGAAGCACTGATGATAAAAAAGAGAACATTAAAAGAATTATGACTTTAAAACAGGAAACAGAAGAGTCTCTTAAAGATATATTAAAAAGAATAACTGAAACTAGAGAAAAATTTGAAGAGCTTAAAAATACTGAAGAAAAATATGATGAAGCAAGAATGAGAATCCAAGAGCTTTCACTTTACAGCAAAGTAGATGTAGACACAAACGTTGCAATAAAACAAAGAGAACTTGAAAGAATTAAAGTAGAAATAAAAAATCTCGCCAGAGACAATGAAGAAACCCAAAGAGAATTAAAAGCAATCATAGAAAAACAAGAAGAAAACGATAAGATATTAGAGAAAAAAGAACTTGAAGAGCAGAAGTTATATGAAAAATACCAAAAACTTTACAATGTCAGAAACGAACTCCAAGATAAACAAAAAGCAATTGAGACAATAATCATGGGAGTTCAACATGAAATAAGAAATATAGAAGAAAAAATAGGTTCTATTAACATCCAGAAAGCACAACACGGAGCACAATTAGAAAATCTAAAGATTGAATTTAAGGATTTAGAAAACATAGAACAGATGGCAATGACAGTAGAACAAGCAAGAGAAAAAATACAAGAATCACAAATAAGATTAAATCAATTAGGTTCAATCAACCTAAAAGCAGTCGAAATCTATGATCAAGTTAAACAAGTCTGTGATCAAATAACTGAAAAAGTCAATACCATCAATTTAGAAAAAGAGAAAGTATCTAAGATTATCGCCGAAATAGACAAGAAAAAGAAGAAGTCTTTCATGAAAACATTAGAAGCAGTAAATATCCTTTTCACAAGAAATTTCTCACAACTAAGCAAGAAGGGAGAAGTATCTTTAGATTTAGAAAACAAAGAAGATCCGTTTGCAGGAGGTCTTAATATTGTTGTAAAAGTCGCAAAGGGCAAATATTTTGATATAACTTCATTATCCGGTGGAGAAAAAACATTAGTTGCCCTCTCATTAATATTTGCAATACAAGAATACAAACCTTATTGCTTCTATATCTTTGATGAAATTGATGCAGCTCTAGACAAGCACAACTCAGAGCTTCTAGCAGCTTTAATCAAGAGATATATGCTTTCAGGCCAATATATAGTAATTACGCACAATGACGCCCTAATAAGCGAAGCAACAACATTATACGGAGTTTCTATGCAAGAGGGACTAAGCCAAGTTATTTCTCTAAAAATCTAATTATATAAATAAAAAATAAAGGGAAAAAATCCCTTTTCTTAAGTTAAAAAAAATAAAAAAATGGGGTTTGTGATTAATAGTAGCTAGTTTCTACTTCTTCAGTTGTTTTACCTTTCTTAGTTAAAAGAACGATAAGAACTGCAAGAAGAACAACAAAGATCACTACAAGGATAGCTGTTAATACAACTGCAGACATAGCTACAGCTTTACCACCAACTACATTTGCATTGAAACTTGTCATCTTTCCGTTAGCTTCTATTGTAAATGGATATACGCCTTTAGCAGCATCGTCTGCTGCGGATACAGTAACTTGGACTGTCTTACTGGAACCTGCATCAACAGTAACTACTGAGGGTACAGAAACAGATAATTCAGAACCAGAAGCTGCATTAAGGTTATATACCATAACTTTGCTACCAGAATTAACAAGGATCAAATCGAATGTCTTTGTTTCGCCAGCTCTAATGTCTTGACTTT
>CAZCGJ010000056.1:0-3444 GCA_964498295.1 Candidatus Woesearchaeota archaeon
CATAATCCGGTGCCTATGTGCCTCGGAGGTTCAAATCCTCCCCCCGCTACCATTTGATGGTCCGGTAGCTCAATAGAGCAGAGCAGTCTCTTTATAAGGGTCAGGTTGTGGGTTCGAAGCCCACCCGGACCACCAAATTTTGATATGGGTATGTGATGGAATGGCAGACATGCGACTCTCAAAAAGTCGTGCTGAAAGGCGTGGGGGTTCGACTCCCTCCATACCCACCAAATTTAAAATGCCACCGTGGTGAAATAGGCAGACACAAGGCACTTAAAATGCCTCGCCAAAAGCGTGCCGGTTCAAGTCCGGCCGGTGGTACCAATTTAAAATGCCAGACATTAAGTTGTCTGGCATTTTTTATGCGCAAATCCATATATGCGCATATATGAAAATTCTTCAACTTTTATATCTGCCAGAACTATGTATCTCATGAAAAATCCGTTGACAAAAACGTTATATGACGGTATAGTTACGGAGTACATGGTAGATGCGTATTTTTGAATCGATAATACCTACAACAAATTCAATGAGTGTTGAGTTGGTTGTACAAAATGTAAAACTGAAAGGAATAAACATAATATGAAGAAGATGGTATCACTATTGGCAGTTCTTTGCGCTGCCTTGGTTGTCAACGCAGCTGATAACGCCAGTATTGGTGTGGAAGCTGGATATAACAACCATTACATCGTGAACGGTGTTTCACGTGCTGAGGGTACGCCATTTATTGGTGTCAATGCAATCAAGAGCCTCAAGTATGCTGATGTGTACGCTGGTGGGACTCTCCTACCGAACGAGGGATCTGATCAGTCACACTGGACGCTTGGTGCCGGTAAGAGCTTTGGTCTAAGTGAGAAGTTCTCACTTCGTGCCACTGCTGATGTCACTCGTCACCAGAGTGGTATTGCTGGTATTCCAAACTCCACTGAGTTTGGTGCTAAGGTGGCTTTGAACAACCCATACGTTACTCCATACGTTCGTGGTGCGTTCGATATTGACCTTGATCAACAGGGCGTGTTTGTCGGTCTTAGCCGCACACAGAACCTTTTCTATGGTTTCACTGTGACTCCTGCTGTTGAGTATGGTTATGTTGCTGAGTATACCGCTGTGAATGCTAAGGCTACTTTGGCTCGTCCATTCACGTTTTCATTTGGAAATGTGACTCCTTATGCTGAGGTTGGTTGGTTCGATAACAACTTCGATGGTACTAAGTACAACTGGGCAACCCGTGAGTTCTCCGGTACTGTTGTTTACGCTGCTGGTCTTAAGTTGACCTTCTAAGAAATAATAGTTGACATAAAACCGGCAGTGATGTAATGTCATTGCCGGTTAATTTTTTATACACACAAATATGGCACACTTCATTAAACTCAACGTCCTAGATCCAAGCCACGATGGAAACACAAATAATAGGAAGTACATTCCAAATCTGATAAACTTGGATATGATCATCAATATCGAACCATCTGTAGTTCACAGTTTGATTTTTACCAAGAATAACCACCAGCCAATTCGGGTGAGAGAATCGTTGGACGAGATTCTTGATCTTAGTAAGAGTTGTCATGGTAAAAACAAATTGAACGGATAATATTCAACCACCTTCGGGTGGTTTTTTCTTTTTATACAATTCATCGTGATATATAAAAACATATGGATATCAACTCAAAGATTTACATTGCTGGACATAGAGGAATGGTTGGATCATCTATTTGGAGAACTCTTCTTAGTCACGGATATACCAACTTGGTGGGAGTCACACATGACGGTTTAGACTTGACAAATCAAAAGGCAGTCAACGACTTTTTTGAAAAGACTAAACCAGAATATGTAATCATGGCAGCAGCAAAGGTTGGAGGAATTGTTGCCAACAGTACATATCCTGCTCAGTTCATTTACAACAATCTCCAGATCCAAAACAATTTGATTGATGCTTCACACAAATATGGCGTAACCAAGTTGTTGTTTCTTGGAAGCAGTTGTATTTATCCAAAATTTGCTCAACAGCCAATTAAGGAAGAATGTTTGTTGACCGGTGATTTGGAACCAACAAATCAATGGTATGCTATCGCAAAGATTGCTGGAATTAAAATGTGTCAAGCATATCGTCAACAATACAAATCTGATTTCATTAGTGCCATGCCTTGCAACTTGTATGGAATCAATGACAACTTTGATTTAAACAATTCACACGTGTTACCCGCTTTGATTCGCAAGTTTCATACTGCCATGATCAAGAATGAACCAGAGGTTATATGTTGGGGAACCGGAAGTCCAATGCGTGAGTTTTTGTACGTTGATGATTTGGCTGAAGCGTGTGTGTTCTTGATGAAAAACTACAGTGATGACTTACATATCAATGTTGGATATGGAGATGACATCACCATCAAACAGGCCGTAGAAACCGTCTGTGAGGTTGTGGGCTATCAAGGCAACGTCGTGTGGGATGATTCAAAGCCTGATGGTACTCCTAGAAAGGTTATGGATAGTTCACGCATACTGAAAATGGGATGGAAGCCAAATGTGAAATTGTTGGACGGTCTTGAAAAAACTTACTATTGGTTCAAAAATAATGTACATTTGTGAAATTTGTTCATATATATTGACATAATGAATTTGCTATCCGTACAGTCAGTAGTAGCCAGTGGACAACCAAGTCCATCGGCACTCCCTAGCGCATGCTAGACTAGACTAACGGTAAAAGTTGCTTAAAGAACAAACCGTTGGTCCAAAAGATCAACGGTTTTTTGTTTGAAAAGTTCATTGACATTTTGAGATTTCGTGTTAGTATGTAATAACGATTGAGATGCACGGTTAGCTCAGTGGTAGAGTAGCAGCCTTACACGCTGTTTGTCGGGGGTTCGAATCCCTCACCGTGTACCAATTTTAACACTAAATTTTTATGGAAAATAACGTTGACAAAGATATGCAATACGAGTATGTTAGAAACAAGATGATGACGGAGAATTATCCGTTGTACGCTTACTACACGGCGATTCAAACAGTTGCCGATAGTATTCTCCCCAAGAAGGAGACTCGATACTTGGATATTCTTGGTCTTGAGTAGTTGTCGGTACGGGCTTGAAACTCTATCTGGTGTGCCCTTAAACACTTGATCGGTCACTGGGTGTTATGCTTTGTGCAGAACCCAACTGGCGATAACTGAAATATAGTTTAGATTTTATCGGAATGTAGCTCAACTTGGTAGAGCACTTGCTTTGGGAGCAAGTTGTTGCAGGTTCAAATCCTGTCATTCCGACCAATTTCGGGCGTATGGTGAAATGGCAGACACGTGAGTCTTAGGAACTCATGGAGAAATCCGTGTAGGTTCAAGTCCTACTACGCCCACCAAATTTGCTAGTTTGAACGTAACCACAATACGGTGGACGAGGAGATAGACTCCGCTTAGACTCATAGAGAAATCTATGAAGGCGGCTTCAAACGGTA
>CAZCGJ010000057.1:0-3431 GCA_964498295.1 Candidatus Woesearchaeota archaeon
GGGTTGATTAGTTCGGCTATACTTCTTATTGTAATATTTGCTGTATTTTTAGTAATATTTTCAACTTTAATATACAAATCATAATATTCTGAAGAACTCAAGTTTATCTTTTTCTCTTCTCCCTTCTGAAGAATTAGATTTATAGGTTCGCTTCTTATTGTAACATTTACTGAATTGTTTAATATTTTATTTAATTGTACTGAGTGGTTTTGTCCTCCAGATACAAATAAGATCTTATCTCCTGTAAAATAATTCTTTGAATAGCCTTGAGAAAGCTGAGATTCAGTTAATTTAACTGGTGTGCTTCCTCCTCCTCCACCTCCTCCGCCCCCGCCTCCTCCGGAAGATGCACAGGCACCGCAATCAGAAGAACAAGTAGAACATGTTTCTGCACCATTACAAGTTTCATCTCCGCAGAAGAGCTCAATCTCCTTTATACCTGAATTTCTTAAACCGTCTATTTTGAATTTTGTTCCATTATCGGAGCAAGTATAATTTCCATTATTTCCTGGACATTTCAATATCTTTTCGGAAGAACTAGTATTGCAATGTCTAGAGAAATTTCCAAGGCCTACTTCTTCAGAGTCTATTAAGCAAAGTAATCCACTTCTCAAAACCTTATCTAAATATACTGTTTTAATCCAGCTTATATTTTCAGTTAAATTCAATCCTTTAACAATAGCATATGAAAAGTTATCTGTTCTATTTTGTTTAGTAATGTTCAAAATGTTAATTGAATTATTAGAATTGCTTAAATTAAAATTTAATTCTACAATGATGCTCCCATTTTCATCATCATAGATTTCTGTTAGATTCTCGTAATTAATAATTGTTATGTTAATAGGTCTTCCAAGTAAATCAGAGGATAAATTTGTTTGCCCATAGCAATTCTCTGTGTCATTATACCAATTAAAATTACCTTCTTGAATAGAAGTCCAGTTTGGAATACAGTAGTCATAAGATATTGTCTGATATTCTATCCAAGAAAGATTTTCAGTTTCATTACAATAATTTGAATCATATTGAGTTATATTTCTTTTTTGAATTATTGTATCATTTAGATAAATGCTTTCATTAATCCAAGAATCTGGTAGATTTAAGATATTCGGAGTGCAATAATCACAAGTATCTTCTTCTATTTTATAATAAGTTATATTATTATTAAAACCGCAATTATTAACATCGTATTGAATCATTGACCAGTTATATAAAATAGTATTGTTTGTTCTACATACAGATAAATTTTCTTGTTTTTGCCAACTAGTATTTGTAAGATTAGTTAAACAAATTGAATTTAATGCAGAGTATATATTTATTCTTGAAAAATTTTGACTCAAATTAGTGCTATCATTAATTCTGGCTCCTGTCTGCCAAAGAATATTTTCAATTTCAGTAGGGGTTCTTGTTTGTCCAATAGATTTCAAATACTGATTTAGTATTGCAATCGCTCCAGCAACATGAGGGGTTGCCATAGATGTTCCATCATTATATGCATAAGAATTCGCAGGAATTGTTGAGTATATGATACTTCCGGGTGCAAATAACTTAACTAAGTTGTTCCTATTTGAAAAAGAAGAGAGTATGTTTGTTTTAGTGCTCGAGGCTATTGGAATAGCATTTTGAATACAGGCAGGGGCAGATATGTGGGTTGAGTTTCCATTATTGCCTGTTGCAACAACCACACTAATTCCTGCAGAGGTGGCTGCATTTATGGCTGCCGCATAACTCGTTTGTGTAGAATCGCAATAATTAGGGTAGGACCCTCCTCCAAGACTCATACTGATTACGGATATATTATAATTAGATGCAACCTCTGTGCAATATTCAATTCCAGCAATTATATCAGAATCCCAACCCGAGCCGTCAGAATTCATAGATTTAACTGCAAAAATTTTCGCATCAGGTGCAACTCCTTTTATAGAACCATTTGCAGCTGCAATGCCTGCACAGTGAGTTCCGTGGTTGTTATCATCTACCGGATCAGAATCACTATTCACAAAATCATGGCCTCCAATTACTTTTGAACATGAAGACCAATTTTTAGTAGAATCTGTGGTTGCATTTTTAATCTGTGATAATGAGAACCCGTTCCAGCCATCACTACCGTTAATATTGGAATCAGTAGATAACACAATCTTGAGCGTGTTTCCTTCCGCACTAGGGCTCCAATAATTACTTTCTTGACAAGCATACCCTAGATAATTATTATTGCCATCATAAAAAATTAAATAATCACAGCAATTATCCTCTCCATCATAGCATGAAACGTCATTTTCTAAGTCAATATATGGGAAATATGCAGAAACCCTTTGATATCCGGGTGCAGTTATTGTCCAAGTATATTCATAATTATCTTGATAAGGATTTGGAGGAGAGGGGCTTAAAGAGTAAGATTGATTTACACGAGCATATATATCTGATAGAGTGCATCCTCCGAGATCTGGATGAGTATAGTCAACTCCTGAATCTATTATGCAAACTGTCTGTCCTTGGCCAGTAAGATTTATGCCTGCTACTTGTCTTGCCCAAGTATTTGTTGCATTTATAAGGGGGGCAGATTCTTGCAAAAATGCATAAACTCTTTCATCTAAATCTATATTTTTAACTAAAGGATTAGCTTGCAGATCATCTAGTTCTTGTTGGTTAACTGTTGCAGAAAAACCATTAAAAGAAGTATATTTATTTTTGACACTGCTAGAATTAAACTTTGTTTGTATAATATACTCTCTCATTGTAGATTTTAAAATTTTTATTTTTTCTTCTTTAAAATTAGAAATTTCATTTTTCCATTCTGGAATTGAAGAAGGCTCCTTTAATGTTATAATTACTCGATATTCATTTTGTGGATTTTTACTAGAAAGAGTTTGTATTTTCTCAGAACTCGCCAATTTATTTGGAATTGTTAAATCAAATCCAAGGATTTTCTTATCTTTCGGTTCTACCTCTTTTCCAAAAACACTGCCAGAAAGTATAATTCCTACAAATAGAATCATAAAAATTGAAATTACAAATAATTTTTTCATTTTACTGATTTATAATTGCGGAACATTTTTTATTTATACATTTACAACTTCCATATCCGCAGTCAAGTGTTCCTATTTTACAATCCATTGTGCACATAATCCCTATACAATTAGTGGAAAAATTTTTGTTTATACATGATGTTGGATGGCAACAACTAGCAGGTATACAGTCATTATCTTGTTCACATTCATCAGAAGATTTATTTTTATCTTTTATAGCGGTATTACATTCTCCTCTAAAAAATTTCCATTCTTCACATTCACTTCCATCCTTAAATGTGCAGACTCCGTACTGTCCTCCCGTTTCATCATTTCTAATAGAAAGATTTCCACCATTATCTATACAATATTTCGAGGCAGGGTTTGCAATCTGTGAAATATTTTCCTGCTGTTTTGGTTTGTTAAGCG
>CAZCGJ010000058.1:0-3311 GCA_964498295.1 Candidatus Woesearchaeota archaeon
CAGGTCATCCGAGAAATCGACATCGGTAAACGGTGTGGAACTGTTGTCGAACAGTGTGATGGTGACAAGGTTCGTGCCGCCCAACCCAATGACGTACGGCGCGGCATAGGATTTTGCGGCTGTTAATGCCGGGGTTATGACGAGGTCTGCTTCGGTAGTATCGATGTTTTGCACAGCGCCGCCATTGGCCGAAAAAGCTCCGGGAGGGATATTGTTCGTCAGGGTGCCGGTGGCGCTCAAGGCTGCCTGGACGGTTGCGGTGACGGTGCAGGTTCCCAGTGCGCTGGGAGAGGGCCTGGCAGGGACGGTTCCGCCGGTCATGCTGAGGGTGTCTGCGGAAGGAATGGTGACAATCCCCGCCCCGCAGGTTGTTGTTGGGATGGGCGAAGCGAGTACCGTCAGCCCTGCCGGCATCACATCGCTCAGGCTTGCTCCAGTGTAGGGCGCATTGGTTGGGTTTTGCAGGGTGATGGTTAGGATGGCGGTATCGCCGGCGTCCACGGTGGTAGGCGCAAAGGCTTTGGAAATATTTACCGGCTGGATGTTCAAATCCGCCGAAATAGGACCTCTGTTGGTCACGCCCTGTTGTGTGCGCAAGGAACCGGGACCACCTGGCCCCGCCGGGATGGTGTTGGTGTATGCACCGCTGTCGCCGGTCACATTTACACGGATGATGCAATCCACCGCCGGAGTAATGGTCCCGCCGCTAAAAGAAAAACTGGTGCCGCCGGGGTTGGCGACCAGGGCAGCGCCAGCTCCACAGCCGGTCATCGAGGCAGAGACCGGGTTCGCAAGTTCCATATTTCCCGGCGTGGGGATGCTTACAGTGGGAAGGTTATCGGTAAAGGAAACATTCGTCAGGTTGGTGTCTGGATCGTTGTTGTTAATGCGGATCGTCAACTGGCTGGTGCCGCCCACATAGATGGTGTTGGGGTTGAAAACTTTGGACATCGAAGGCGGGTCTACCGCAATCACCGAGATCGTGGCGCTGGCGGGAGAAGTATTGGTAATGGGGCCCTCCGTACCGGTGGCGGTTAACCCAACTGCCGTCGGCGGGTTATGCGCGGGGATGGTGTTGATCAAGTTGCCTTCCGTAACGGAACTGACCGCCACTTCAATGGAGCATTGCCCGGGGACTGTGGTTTGTGCGGAAACACCGCCGTTGGATAGGGCAATTGAATTTGTCCCCGGGGTGGCTGTGATAGATCCCCCGCAAGAATTGCTGACCAGACCTGCATCGGCGATGAACAATCCCGGCTGCACGCCAACCAGGTTGTCGGTGAAGGCTACATTAGTCAGAGGGTATACGTTTGGATTGAAGATGGTAATCTTCAAAATGGAAACGCCGCCTGTATCGATCTGCAGGGGAGTGAACTGTTTGTTGATTTCGGCAGGCAGGCTTGCGGCATATGCCGGTGAAATCTGGGCCAGCGACAGCGTAACCGCCAGAAAGATAGCCAATACCACAGAACGCGGGGAATAAACCATAATAACCTCGAAACTCTTATAAGAAAGTTGGCAGAGCCATCACACCAAGACGCTGGGTTGTTGTTTCAGTATAAAAACTGAATTACATTCAATTTTATACGTAAATACACTTAATGCAATAGCAGAGAGCGTCTAAAAAAAGATGCGCAGTTACAGTAATATGCTTTCCCCAAATTACAGGCGCATGTCAAAGATTTCATTTACCCATAATTTAGATACTCCCGGAAATTTTGCTTACGGAACTCTTACATATCCACGCCATACCCAAGTGATAAAATACGAAACATGTCCATTGTTCCCTCCATGCTGCCGGACTTTCGCGTTCGTCAACGAGATTATTTGCTCGAAATCTCGCGCCTGCTGACTCAAGAACTTGACCTTGAGAAATTACTGGCGCGGATTTTGCGCGTCTCGATTGAAATGCTGGCAGGGCAGGCGGGGTTGATCGCGCTCAAACGTCCCGAAGGCTGGAGCGTCTCCGCCGCGCATGGGATTGCCCCCGCGTTTCTCAGTTACCTCACACCCCTGCTTGCGGAAGAAAAAATGGTGGAATTGGACGTGCGCGAACTGAACCGCATGTTGAAGGAACTGACCTACACCGTCAGCATGGGATTGCTCAACGGGACGGGTCTGCCCCTCGCCGCACACGGACAGGTGATCGGCGTGATTTTCATCTTCCGCAATTACCCCGACATGTTCACGCCCAATGACCGCGTGTTGCTGCAATCCTTCGCAGACCAGGCTGCCATTGCCGTTTTCAACGCCCAACTTTATGGACAGGTTTCCTACGAAAAACAGCGCCTCGATGCCCTGCTTGATTCCGCGGCGGACGGGATTCTCATCCTCAATGCCGAACTGGAAGTGGAACGCTGTAATATGGCCTTTGAAAAACTCTACGGTCTGACCCGCGAGGAAATTGTCGGCAAACAGCACGACGAGATCATCCGCTGGAAGAAGGAACCGCAAGGAACCACGCTCGAAGAATCCGTGGCAGACGGCTGGCCCCTCACGCCACATGCGACATTGTATGTAGAGGGTGACATCGAAAGGCAATTGCCGCCGCACCTGCCCGTGGGCATCACGTACGCGCCTCTGCTTTCGGATGAAAACAAGTTGCGCAATGTCTTCGTCAGCGTGCGCGATATTACCCACTTTAGAAACGCAGATGAAATCAAAGCCACCTTCATCTCGATTGTCAGCCACGAACTGCGGACTCCCGTTGCGTTGATCAAAGGCTACGCCTCGACTTTGCGCCGCGACGACGCCCGCTGGGACAAGCACACCATCAGCGATTCGCTTCAAGTCATCGAAGAGGAAGCGGACCGCCTTTCAAAGATGATCGATGATCTGTTGGATGCTTCGCGGTTGCAGGCGGGAGGTCTCAGCTTGAATCAGGCTGATGTCGCCATCCCCAGCCTGGGGCGGCGGGTGGTGGATCGGTTCGCGGCGCAATCTCCCAAGCATCACCTCGTCACCGAGTTCCCCGAAAACTTCCCCGTCATCATCGGCGATGAGACCCGCATCGAACAGGTGATTTCCAATCTCGTCTCAAATGCTTTGAAATATGCGCCAAAAGGTGAAATCAAAATCAGCGGCACGGTACGCCCTGAACAGGTGGTGATCTGTGTCAGCGACGAAGGTTCAGGCATCGAAGCCAAAGACCTGCCGCACATCTTCGACCGCTTCTATCGCTCGACCAATGCCGTCAAGCAGACCAAAGGCGCTGGGCTGGGACTCTACCTCGCGCGCGCCATCGTCGAAGCCCACGGCGGACGAATCTGGGCGGACGCGGGCGCAAGCACAGGCGCGAGGATTTGCTTCTC
>CAZCGJ010000059.1:0-3204 GCA_964498295.1 Candidatus Woesearchaeota archaeon
GCTTATTACCTTATAGTTATAATACTATAATTCACAAGAGACGTCAATGCTTGTGGATTTCTTCACGAAATCCACAAGCGGCTAAATTTTCACTTTCAAAACCACTTTTCTGATGACTTCGGGCTGGTGACCTGCTTTGGCTTTTGTATCCAACCGGAATGAACGACTGGGCGGGTTGGATTTTGGTCGCTGGGTATTATAGTGCAAACACCAATCTGCAACACCGCCTGGGCATCCAGCAGGGATGAAAACCATTCACAATGCAGGCATCTGTCACGGAACAACTTTATGCCGAAGGGCAGGTAAAGTTCGGCAGCAAAATTTCGGAATAGTACCAAATTCGCGCAGAAGTCAAGTAAAATCATCCCAACATCCAAAAACCCGACAAGAGAATTTATGAAATCCTACCGTAAAGAACTTTGGTTCAACATCCCCGCGCGTCGCGGATTTGTAAATATCACCTCGCAAGTCGAGGAATGCCTGCGTGAAAGCGGAATCGGCGAAGGGCTTTGCCTTGTGAACGCTATGCACATCACCGCCTCAGTCTTCATTAACGACGACGAAGGCGGACTCCACCAGGATTATGAAAAATGGCTGGAGAAACTTGCCCCGCACGAACCCGTCAGCGGGTACCGCCACAACGACACGGGCGAAGACAATGCCGACGCCCACATGAAACGTCAGGTGATGGGACGCGAAGTGGTTGTTGCCGTGACCAACGGTCAATTAGACTTTGGAACCTGGGAACAAATCTTCTACGGCGAATTCGACGGAAGAAGACGCAAGCGCGTGCTGGTCAAAATCATTGGAGAGTGAGGCAAAATGAAATTACAGGGAAAAATAATCGCAACCTTGATCGCCGAGGGCGCGGAAGACTTGGAATACTACGTCCCGCTGATGCGCTTGCAGGAGGAAGGCGCAAAAGTCCTGTCGGCAGGGCTGAACCTAAAACCCATCAAAGGGAAAAACGGGCTGGTCATCACGCCCGACGCCGCCATCGAATCCTTGAACGCAAGCGAACTCTTTGCGCTCATCCTGCCCGGCGGTTGGGCTCCCGATAAACTCCGCAGATATGACGCGGTCAAAAATCTGGCGCGGGAAATGAACGACGCGGGCATAATCATCGGTATCATTTGTAACGGCGGATTGATTGCCATCTCAGCGGGCATCATCAAAACGGGACAACGTGCCACAGGTTCGACGGGAATCAAGGATGACCTCGTCAATGCGGGCGCAGTTTGGGCAGACGAACCAGCCTTCCGTGAGGGCAACCAGATTTGGGGGCGGGTCGTGGCAGACATCCCAGACTTCAACCGCGAATTGGTCAAGGCTCTGACTTCATCTTCATGACCGAATCCAACTCGAACAAACAAATCGCCCGCGCAACCGGCACTGTGATGGTCGCAATTTTTGCAGGACAAATCATCGGCCTGTTGCGCGGCATCGTGGTAGCGCGGACGTTTGGCGCATCGCCCGAACTCGACGCTTTCTTCGCCGCCAACCGCGTGAGCGAGACCCTGTTCTTGCTGGTGGCTGGAGGCGCGCTCGGCTCAGCTTTCATTCCCACCTTTACAGGCCTGCTTGCCCGAAATGAAAAAGACTCCGCCTGGAAACTTGCCGCCGCCATTGCCAACGCGGTGACGCTCACCCTCAGCCTGCTTGCCCTGCTCGTGGCTTTGTTCGCCCCGCAGGTGGTGCGCTACGCGCTGGCTCCGGGGCTTTCCACCGACCCGCATCTTTTTTCGTTGACCATTTCCCTGCTGCGGATTCAACTCATCTCGGCGGTGTTGTTTGGCTTGGGCGGATTGGTCGTCGGCATCCTCAACGCGCACCAGGTTTTTCTCGTGCCTGCCCTTACGCCCGCGCTGTATCAACTGGGAATTATCCTCGGCGCAGTCGCCCTCTCGCCTTCAATGGGAATTTACGGACTCGCCTGGGGCGTGGTCATCGGCGCGGCGTTGTACCTGATCGTGCAAATCCCCTCGTTACTCAAACTGACAAACTGGTCACTGGTCACTGATCGCTTCTCGCTTGGATTGCGCGACTCCAACGTCCGCCAGGTTCTAACCCTCATGGGACCGCGCCTTCTCGGTGTGGCAGTGGTTCAGTTGAATTTCTGGGTCAACACCTGGCTGGCTTCGCAGATGGAAGGCGGCAGCGTAAGCGGCTTGTATTACGGCTTTTCGCTGATGCTGATGGCACAGGCGGTCATTGCCCAATCGGCGGCGATTGCGGTCATGCCGACCTTTTCGGCGCAGCACGCACTCGGCCAACAGGATGAAATGCGCTCTTCACTGGCTGCGACTTTGCGTTCCGTGATTTTGCTGGCTCTGCCCGCAAGCGCGGGGTTGATCCTGCTCCGTCAGCCGCTGGTTTCTCTCCTCTATCAGCGTGGCGAATTCAACGAACGCGCCGTGCAAATCGTCGCCTGGGCTTTGCTTTGGTATGCGGCAGGTATGGTCGGACACTCCATCATGGAGATTTTGACCCGCGCCTTCTATGCCCAACACGATACGAAGACCCCCGTCATCATCGGCACGGTTGCAATGGGATTGAACGTGGTTTTCAGTCTGGCGTTCATCAAATTTTTTGAAGCAATCGGCTGGATGCCGCACGGCGGGCTGGCGCTGGCAAACTCGCTGGCAACCGCACTCGAAGCGGTCACCCTTTTTATGGTGATGCGAAAGCGATTGAACGGCATCGAAGGCAAACATATTTTGCGCGGCATATTCCCCTCTGCAATCGCCACGTTGGGAATGTCTGCCCTGATTTATGGCTGGCTCTTCGTGGGACAAAATTTCAGCGCATGGGTTCTTGTCCCTGCTGGCATGGCGGTTGGAGCCGGCGCGTATTTTGCCGTGCTTTGGGTTTTCCGCATTCCTGAGTTGCAGTACGTGACAAACGGAGTTATGAAAAGGCTTACAAAAAGACTTCCGAACGCGAAGCGCTGAAAGATTTGGAAGTCTGCTGTTTAGCGCCAGATTGTCCATTGCGTGATGGCAACGAAAATTCCCAGCAGGATTCCGCCGATCACTTCGAGCGGCGTATGACCGAGGACTTCCTTTAACTCATTTTCATCCCAGACGTGCCCCTGTAGCAATTCCTCGAAAAGCACATTGATGCGCTCCGCGTGCATCCCCGCCTGCCTGCGAACTCCCGAAGCATCGTAGGCAACAATCATGGTAATGGCAATGGCGACGCCAA
>CAZCGJ010000060.1:0-3151 GCA_964498295.1 Candidatus Woesearchaeota archaeon
AATTCGCCAGGGCCGTCCACGCCGGCGGGTTGCTGATCGTGGATGAAGATCGCGTAGCCGTCCACGCCGATTTTACGGGTGTCAAGGTTCCGGTTGCCCGCATTGCTCACGAAGCGACGGGGAAACCCATCACTGCCAACACCGTGGCGCTTGGCGTGCTGGTTGGGATGACAGGCGTGGTCTCGCGTGATGCGCTCGAAAAGGCAGTCGTCGCCCGCGCCCCCAAGGGCACTGATGAAATGAACCGCAAGGCGTTACAGGCTGGTTTTGCGGCGGCGGAAAAAATCAAAGCCGTGACCGGATGAATTTTATCGAAATTGTCGGGCAAAAATCATTGACTCCAGCCCCAAAACCCTGTAGACTTTGATTACTCCGATGGGGAGTAGCCGCCCGGCTTTTTCGGGATCGACAGTCGTCAATACGGAAAGAAATTTCCCGGCTGTTTGAATGAAAGCGCAAGACCATCGCTATCTTTGGCGATGGTCTTTTTATTTTTCACGATTTCGGTATGAGTTCAAACACGAACAAACAAACCACACTTCAAACCCTTCTGGCGATACTGATTCTCTTCCTCTGTTTTGGAAGCCAGTCGTACCTGCCTGTTGCCGGCTTGTCCGTGGTCGAAATCCTCGAAGTGGATTTCGACCAATTCGACCTGGAAGAAGGCCTGTTGGCGACAAACGTCGCCGCTGCCTCGGCGGGCTTGAACCTCCACAAACTGGAAGACAAGAGTTCGAAGATTCGAGCCGTCAGCCTTTCTCCCGTCTCGCCCCCTCCCAAACCCATTTAATTGACCAGACACTGTGACCTGATGTTGCAGTGCTCATGAAACTGGCTGGCTTGCCAAGCCGGTTATTTCCTGTTTACCTGATATTGAAGACTCAAACGATTTACAAAATGGAGAAAGACTTTGATTGACGCTCTCGAAACCATCATACTATCCGCCGCCCAAACCATTTACGACGCCTGGGGTTGGTTTGGCGTGGCGATCTTGCTCACCTTTGAAAATGCCACAGGCATCACGCCCAGCGAGATCATTCTCGGACTGGCAGGCTGGATGCTGATTTCGGAACACCAACTGCCCGTCTCGATGATCTTTATCGGCGGGTTATATGCCGCTGTCGGCAGCACGCTCGGCGCATCCATCACCTACTGGGTGGCGCGGCTTGGCGGGAGACCGCTGGTGGATAAATTCGCCCATTGGGTTCGCATCGACCCTGCCCACATCACCCGCGCAGAAAACCAGTTCCACCGCTGGGGCGCCGGGGTGGTGCTGGTCGGGCGCGTCATGCCTGGCATCCGCACACTGATCAATATCCCGGCTGGGTTGGCGCGCATGTCCTTCCTCACTTTTCTTGTCGCCACCTTTATCGGAGCATATGTCTGGTGTACCCTGCTGATCGGCGCAGGCTATGTGCTTGGGCACGAATGGACGCTTATCAGCCATTATCTCAAACAATACTTCCCCTACCTGCTGGCAGGCGGACTGGTTGTGATTGCAGCCTATGTTTTGCTCACGCGCCGCTCGCTTCGATTTGCGCCGGTAAGAATGGACGAGTAGCGATCCAACTTTTCAAAAAAGGAGATACCCATGCCCGACCAAACGCATTCCGTTTCGCATTTTCCATTGATTCGAAAATTCTGGAAACCAGCCGTCGCTACCGGAGCCGGGGGAACATCTCTCATCATCTGGTTCGAGGAGGTCGTTGCCTTTGCAGCAGATTTCATCGGCGTAATTCT
Organism: Candidatus Woesearchaeota archaeon; assembly: GCA_964498295.1. GTDB lineage: Archaea > Nanobdellota > Nanobdellia > Pacearchaeales > GW2011-AR1 > CABMGO01. The sequence goes on from CAZCGJ010000060.1 coordinate 1,741, forward strand.
CCTGACCGTTTTGGGCGGATTGATCTGCCTCTTCGACAATTTCATCTTCAAATCCCGCATCCCCCGGCGCGAAGATTTGCAAGATATAAAAAATAATGGAGTGAAAAAATAAACTTATGGAATCAAATAAAATCTGGCATACCCAGACAATCCACCAAACCTTTGCCGAACTTAAAAGCCAGCCTAGTGGATTGAGTCAGACTGAAGCCGCCGACCGCGCTTTGCAATACGGCGCGAATGAAATTCAGGCGGCGAAACGCATCTCCCCTTGGGAAATTTTATTGGATCAGTTCAAGAATATCCTGATTCTGATTCTGCTTGGCGCGACCGCCATTTCCCTTTTTCTGGGACACGGCATCGAGTCGATTGCCATCGCGGTGATCGTGTTGTTTGCGGTTCTGCTGGGTTTTATTCAGGAATATCGCGCCGAACGCGCCATCGAAGCGTTGAAGCAAATGGCAGCGCCCACCGCGTCCGTTCTGCGCGATGGGGTGGAAGTTAAAATCCCGGCGCGCGAGTTGGTGCCGGGCGATGTGGTCATCCTGCATACCGGTGACCGTATGCCCGCCGATGCCCGCCTGCTCGAAGCGGTGAATCTGCAAATCGAGGAAGCCGCGCTGACTGGCGAATCGGTCGCGGTGGAAAAACACACCAACCCACTTTCATCTCAAGACCTTCCCGTTGGCGACCGCAAGAACATGGTCTACGCTGGAACCGCCGCCACCTATGGGCGCGGCAAAGCATTGGTCGTCGCCACGGGAATGCAGACCGAGTTTGGCAAGATCGCCCAACTTCTGCAAACCGTCGAGACCGGCAAGACTCCGCTCCAGAACAATTTGGACAAGGTCGGCACGGCGCTGGCGCGCGCGGCTTTTGTGGTAGTCGCCATCATCGTCGCGCTGGGATTATTCCGCGGACAGCCCTTCGTCGAGATGCTCATCTTCGGCATCGCGCTGGCAGTGGCAGTTGTGCCCGAAGCCCTGCCCGCCGTCGTCACCATTTCGCTGGCAATCGGCGTGCAAAAAATGGTCAAGCGCAACGCGCTCATCCGCCGCCTGCCCGCCGTGGAAACTTTGGGAAGCACATCGGTTATCTGCTCGGATAAGACTGGCACACTCACCAAAGATGAAATGACCGTGCGGAAAATTTTCGCCGCTGGGGAGTTGTTCAACGTTTCGGGAGCGGGATATTCACCCGTCGGCGAATTTTCACTCAACGGAAGCGGAGCCATCGCGCCGACAACTGGTCTGCAAAAACTATTGACCGCCGCCACGCTGGCCTCTGACACACACCTGATCGGTGACGCTGGAAATGAATCGGGTAATGAATGGTCGATTAAGGGCGACCCAACCGAAGGGGCGTTGGTGGTCGCTGCGGCAAAGGCTGGGCTGCAGAAAGAGTCGCTCGACTC
>CAZCGJ010000061.1:0-3146 GCA_964498295.1 Candidatus Woesearchaeota archaeon
TAGAGTTCCACGTCCGCGCCGGAGATGTCGGGCGCGCCGCCGCCAAGTCCCGTATTCTTGTACGCCGAGGCATAGCCCCAAACGCGGACAAAGTTCGGGTTGGCAGAATCAACTTTCGGGGTGAAGGGGTCTTTGTCATGCTTCAACATTTCCGCTTCGACCTTGTCGATACATTCAGTCAAGCCAACAGAGTCGCGCAAGACTTGTCCCGTGTTAGTCACGCTTCCGACATGCAAAGCGTTCATGCGGCGCAGTTGGATTCTGTCCATGCCGAGTTTTTCGGCAAGCATGTCCATCATCGACTCCACCGCGAAGGCGGATTGCAAAACGCCGAAGCCACGGAACGCGCCCGCGGGCGGATTGTTGGTGTACATGGCATAGCAGTCGGCGCGGACGTGTTCGATGTCGTAGGGTCCAGCCGAGTGCGTGGTGGCGCGGGTCATCACCTTTTCACCGAGCGAGGCATACGCGCCCGTGTCGCCGTAGAGTTCGGTTTGCATTGCCACGAGGCGCCCATCGTTCTTCGCGCCGACCTTGACGGTGATCTGTGTGGCGTGGCGCTTCGGATGAACGATTAAACTCTCCTGACGGTCGAAGAGCAGTTTGACGGGGCGCCCCGTGACATTGGCAAGCATGGCGGAATGAATCTGCCCCATGATGTCTTCCTTGCCGCCGAAGCCGCCGCCCATCAGTTGACCAATCACGCGGACGCGGGATTCGTCCCAGCCCAAAGCGCGGGCAACCTGCGTGCGATCCTGATACGGAATCTGCGACCCGACGTAAATGTTCATACGACCATCAGGCAGGGGTTCGGCAATGCTACACTCGGGTTCGATGAAGGCGTGGTCATGAGGCGGCGTGTGGAAGACATGTTCGAGAATCACGTCAGCAGAGGCAAAGCCCGCATCCATGTCGCCCTTGCGGACTTTGATGTGCTTGAGCAAATTACCCTTCTCATGGATTTGCGGCACGCCATCCTGTTTCGCCATCACAGCGTTGGTGATGATAGGTTGAAGGTCGAACTCTGTTTCGATTAAGTTGACAGCTTCTTCGGCAATTGCCTGAGTCTCTGCGGCGACAATCGCCAGCGCGTCGCCCACATAGCGGACGCGCTCGCCGAGTCCCACCAAAATGGGCCAGTCGTAGATGACCAAGCCGTGATTCTTTTCGGCGGAGAGGTCGGCGGCAGTGAGGACGGAAATCACGCCGGGCAATGCTTTGGCTTTGGAGATGTCGAGTTTGGTCAAGAATCCATGCGGAATCATCGCCCGTTTGGTCTTGGCAAACAACATGCCATCGAGGACGATGTCGTCGGTGTAGATTGCCGCGCCCGTGACTTTTTCCACCGCTTCGGGGCGATGGAATTTGTGTCCGACGGCTTTGTGTACGTCGCCGCGTACCGAGTCGGGGATGTGGGTCGGCTTCTGGACGGGTTCGCCTGTGCGAAGCGCCTGCGCCGCCGAGATAATCGCCCGCTCGATGGACGGATAACCCGCGCAACGGCAGAGCGTATCTTTCAACGCAAAGCGGACGGCTTCGCTGTCGGGGTTCGGGTTGCGCTTGAGCAAAGCATACGCGGTCATGATCTGGCCGGGGATGCAGAATCCGCACTGGACAGCGCCCTCCTCCACGAAGGCTTCCTGCAACGGGTGCAGTTTCATTTCCTCGTGAACACGCTGCGCCAATCCTTCGATGGTGACGATGGTCTTGCCGTCGGCGCGCTCGGCTGGATACACGCAAGACATGGTTGGCTCGCCGTCCACCAGGACGGTACACGCGCCACACTCCGCTTCTTCGCACCCGATTTTTGTACCGGTAAGATGAAGTCTCATGCGGAGCAGCGACGAAAGCGTCTCACCCGGCAGGGCTTCCAAAGTTTTATTAATACCGTTAACTGTAAGGTTGATTTTGTTAGTCATAGTCGTTTCCTCAATAAGTGGAGTCAAAAGTCTCCCGACTTTCGACCGCCAACGACAGGAGTCGTTGGCCTCCACTTCCTAGCCGGCACGTTTCCACGCGGTTTCCAGCACATCCTTGAACAAGCCACCGACGATGTGACGGCGATAGTCTGCGCTGGCGCGGCGGGCGCTGGTGCGGAATTTGGCTTGGGCAAGCAGGGTTTCGAGCGCCCCGCTGAAATTTTCTTCGGTGAGGGGTCTTCCACGCAGGAAGGCTTCAGCTTCGGTAGCGCGGAAGGGAGTCGAGCCACCGGGACCAACCGCAATGTGAATGTCCGTGATGAGGTCCTTTTTGCGTTCGAGCCAGACCGAGCAATTCAGGATCGGAAGGGCAACTCCCTGCGGGCGCATGATGCGCTTGAAGCAGGAGGCTTGTCCCTTTTTAGCCTGCGGCAAATAAAAGCCGACGATGATCTCCTTGCTCTTGTCGAGGGAGGATTTACCGGGTCCAGCGAAAAGCGCAGTGAAGGGCATTCGGCGAGTCCCTGCAGGGCTGGCGACTTCGGCCTGAGCGTCGAGCGCGGTCAGGGCGATGGTTCCGTCAGCAGCGGGGAGGGCGTGCGCCACGTTTCCCCCGATGGTGGCGGTGTTGCGGACTTGCGGTCCGGCGATCAAGTTTGCGGCTTCGACCAATGCCTGGGCGTGAGTCCCAACCAGCGGGTCGGTGGCGACGCGGTTGACTGCGACAGCGGCTCCGATGAAGAGTTCGCTTCCCCGTAATTCGAGCGCCTTCATCTCTTCCACAAAGGTCAAATCAATCAACGTATGCACAGGGGCGTGGCGTCCCTGCTTCAAGTCCAGCATTAAATCCGTTCCGCCCGCAATGGGCATGGAGGAAGGCGGAGCCGATACCAGCGCTTGAATTGCCTCCACAACGGATGCGGGGCGTTTGTATTCCTGCCAAAGGTTCATAAGTGGTGTCCTTTCTTTCTATTTTGGGCGGCGGAACTTTTCGATGGGCGTGCGCCCAACGCCGCTGATTTTTGTCAGCGACCACCGAACCGATGGGTTAGGGCAATCGTTGGGGCAGGTTCAGGCCTGCCCTTACTCATGCCTGATGTTCCAGATGAACGCCTGCCATCAACAAGCCGAGTTTTTCAGGCGTGGCGTCTTCACGATTGACAATATCCATGACCTGCCCTTCGTAAAGAACGGCGATGCGGTCGGAGAGGGCAAAGATTTCGTCGA
>CAZCGJ010000062.1:0-3132 GCA_964498295.1 Candidatus Woesearchaeota archaeon
TGGTTCGACAAACGCTGGATCTACGAAGAGTCCGTGCACATGCCCTTCATCGTGGCGTGGCCGGGGGTGGTGAAGCCCGGGACGCGTTTCACGCCGATGATTCAGAACATCGACTACGCCGCGACCTTCGTGGAGATGGCGGGGGGCAAGGTGCCGGCGGGATTGCACGGGCGGTCCTTCGTGCCGGTGCTGCGCGGGCAGACGCCGGCGGACTGGCGGCAGAGCATCTACTATCACTATTACGACGGGGGCCACGGGGTGGCGAAACACTACGGCGTGCGCACGGGGCGGTACACGCTGGCGCATTTTTACGCGACGAACGAGTGGGAGCTGTTCGACAACGAGAAGGACCCGCAGCAGCTGCGCAGTGTGTATGCCGAGCCGGCGTATGCCGGGGCGCTGGCGGTCCTGCGGGCGGAGCTGACGCGCCTGCGCCAAGAGTATCAGGATTCCGACGACATCACGCCGGCCACGGGCAAGGCGGAAGGCAAGGCCGGGCGAAAGAAGAAAAAATAGCGCCGGCGGGTTTGGCGAGGGCTTGGGCGGTCTGTTTTCCAGGTGGGGCCGGCTCTCCGAACCGGCCTTTTCGGAACGACGTCCGACCTGAAGAGGCCGGCTCGGAGATCCGGCCCCACCGGGTTGTCCGCTTCATCCGCGGGAAACGGCAGGTACTCGGCCTACTGCGGGTCCATCACGCTGCCGAAGAACAGGCAGGTACCGCTGGCGCGATGCTGGAGCGCGAAGAGGAATGGGCGGTCGACGCGAAACTCGAGGGGAGGAGGGCGGGCCGAGACGGGTTCGACCATGACAGTCCCGGTGGCCGCTGCCGCTTCGGTGCCTGCCTCGTCGATGGCGAAGAAGGTCTGGTGAAAAACGTTTGAGAGCGCGAGGTAGGAGTCAGGCCGGCGAGGGGCGATGCCGTCGAAGTTGGCGCTGCCGCGCGGTTGGTCGAAGGCGGTCGGCATGCCGAGGGCGATGAGCGTTTCCTTCAGCGCCAGGGAGGCTCCTTCGACTTTGAATTTGGGCAAGGACAGCGAAAGTTCGGTAAGGCCGACGAACGAGGAGGCCCAGCGGGCGAGGTGGGCGGTGGTCAGTTGGCTGGCCGTGGCCTCGAGCGTGCGCCCTTCGTCCGGCAGGATGATGACGAACTGCAACTCGCCGCCGAGGTAATCGAGCGCGGCCACCTTGAAACCGTCCTCTGCGGCATAACGGAGGTAGCCCGTGCGGCGCATGGTGGGAACGTTGCGGGTGGCGCCGGAAGCGAGGCGAAACGGGCGCGGCGCGGTGACGGCGGGCTCAAAGGAGGTGGCCCAAGGGGCCTTGAGGTAGAGGGCGTTGACCAGCACCAGGCGGGTTTCGGCGGTCAGGCTGCCCGCCGGCAGGAGGTTGCGGATCTTTTGGCGCGTCTGTTCCTCGACCCAGGCGTTGATGTGGAGGCGGGCGGGTTCGAAGCTGAAGCGGAAATCGAGGAGTTCGAGCGGCGCCGCTAAACCCTCTCGCATCAGGGCGAGGAACGGCTCGCGGAATACAAAGTCGCGTTCGCCGAAGAGCCGATTGGCCGCCTGCCACTCGATGGGATCGGTGGGCGCGCCCGCGCGGGTGCGGGCGGCGGCCAGCACCTGGGAGTCCGTGGCGACCCGTTGCAGGGCGGTGCGCAGCGCGGCGAAGCCGGCCTGCAGGGGCGCGTTGTCGGCGGGCAAGGCCAGCACCCGCGCCATCTCCTCGCGGGTGGTGCCGGCGGCGCCCGCGTAGGCGAGGGCGAGGGAGCTCTCGAGGGAATACGGCGAAAGGATCAGGTTCTCTCCGGGCCGGGTGCGGGCGAGTTCGCGATGCAGGGTGAGGCCGACCTGATTCGCCGCGGTGGCCGCGGCAAACTCGGTGCGGGCCACCTCGTGGATTTCGGCCAGCGCGATGCCGCTTTCGCTGGAGGCGCTGCGCACTTGCATCGTGTACGAACCGGCCGGCAGGGTGACGACGAGGGCGGCGTCGCCGGAATTAGTGAGCGCGAAGGCGCCGACGGCCTGGCGGGCTTGTTCGAGTGTGGTCAAGTCGGCGGCAAGCTGGTTCTGCCAGTTGTCGTTCGAGGCGATGCGGATCGAGCCCTCGAACAGCTCGATGAGGGGATCGCGGAGAGCGTCGGTCACGCCGAAGGCCTGGAGCGTCGATCCGACGCCGCGCAGCAGGAGCGTGGTGCTGCCCTCACCGGCAATCACGAAGCCGACGACGATGAGGCCTTCCCCGGGGGCCACGCGGGCGCGGGAGGAGAGATTGACGAACCGCGCGGCCGCGACACTCGGAGCGGCCGCGGCGTCGTAGAATTCAAGCAGGGCCACGCCCGGGGCGGCGCCGGCCGTGGCACTGCAGTGTGCGGTGAGGGTGCCGGCTGCGATCTGGCCGGCGAGGGCGGTGTCGCCATTGGTGCCTGGGGCGCCGCTGCGTTCGAGCGGAGGGAAGGCGCCGACGTAGGCTGAGGCCGCGGCCATGCCAGGGCCGATGGTGTTGTTGCGCGCGGCGAGCGCCGTGCCGCGGAAAACCTCCAAGGTGGGTTCGCGCAGGTAACCTCCGACGCCGAACTGGGCCAAGCCGGGGCCGATCGCCCTTACCAGCACTGGGAGCGTGCCGGTGCCCTGGATGCCTGCACCGGCGATCAACGTGTCGGCGCCCGTGCCGGCGCGCGCCCGAATCGAGACATTGGAGAGTCGTGCGGCGCCCCGCACGGTGCGGGCGGACGAGAGGTTCAGCAGACCGGCGGAACTGCTCCACGCCGGATCGTTGATCACCGACTGCGGAGGTACAATCGCCGGGTCCTGAGCAGCACCGCCGGAAACCAAAACCAAGCCGACGGCAAGCAGGGGGAGAAAGCGTACCATGGACCCAGGTTAGCCAACTTCCGACTGCGTTCAAGCGCAGTGCCTCTACTACTCCCGCTACGGCGGAGGATCCGATCCAACAAAGCCTAATGAGGCGGAGCCTCAGACCAAGGGACCAAGAGACCACCAAGCAAACTTGACCGGTTCACATCGAGTTTCGGTCTGCAAGGACTCCATACACGGCGTCACAAATCTGCAGCGCTTGGGGGCGCGACGCCCTCGTCGCGCGGGCTGGCGCGTTGCAGGCAAAACGCCGCGGGGT
>CAZCGJ010000063.1:0-3130 GCA_964498295.1 Candidatus Woesearchaeota archaeon
ATTTTGCCTTTAGTAAGCTATTTTAGCTTACGACATATGTCTATGGGGAGCACAGGAATATGAAAAACAATAGATTTTTAATACTTATATTTTAATAGTTTTTAGAAGCAATATGCCTACATCGCATAAAGACAGATATTCTTCTGCTCTAAATGCAATGTAAGGTTAAGAGATGCCCACATCGCATAGTGGTATTGCACGGGACTGGAAATCCCGGCCTGAAAGGGCCCGCAGGTTCGATTCCTGCTGTGGGCGTTTTAATTTGAAGTTGCAGTTGCTTCATTATTTTCGTAGAAGTACTCTTTCGTGTTTGTTGTTGCTTTGAACTTTATCTGATTCAAACTAATTGATTTTGTTAAAATGTTTCTTGCGGTTATACTTTGTGAAATTCCTGGTGGAAGTTCTCCTATCTGGGCAGAGTAAATTATTTTTTCTTGATCTAATATTTGTAGGCTTACATTTCCTGCGTTTATCAAACCCCTATTTAAAATCGTTAGATTAAAATCTAGATAAAATCCCTTTGTAGAAACTGTCAAATTTTGAAGAGTAATGTCGGCCTTTGCTTCCTCTGAATATAATCTCTTTAATTCACCTATAATATCTTCTGTTATTCTTTGTTCACATTTTACATAAGGATAAAGAATTTCATTTGTTTTATTTATATGGTCAAAACCGAAAACATGCATTAATTCGTGCATTTCAACAACAGGATATTCACATATATCTCTTTTACCTTGTTGATAAAGGTATATTTTTCCGTCTACTATAAGTGGATACAAGTCTAATAAAATAACTTTGTTTGGTCCGCCTTCTCCTGCTACGTAAGTGCTGTTTCTTTTTTCTCCTTCTTTTTCTGAGCAATAAATTATAATTTTTGGAGCATTACTTTCATAAAAAATTATATCTTTTGTTTCGTCTGAGACTATTTGGAAAGCTTGTTTCATTCTGTCTTCTGCTTCTCTGTCGCAGTCTACAAATGAGTAAGAGATACTATTAGTGTCAAATCTCATATTATTCATAAACATAGAAAGTTGATTTGAAACATTAATTACTGACTCGCCATTTGTTTGAATAAAAAAATTTCTTTGTTCAATTTTAAACTCGCCGTATTGGGTCATAAATAAAAAACTAGAGATAACAATCAGACCTAATATTACAAACAAAGCTGCTTTTGACATATTATCTTTTATTTTAATGTCTTTAAATTCTTTTCCAATACATAGGTTTTTATATCGCTAAAAACTTGTATTTTTGCAAACCAGACAGCGTGTTAGTCCCACGCATTCCGCAAACGGACTTTAGGCGGGTCGCAAGAGGGTGCGTGATGGTGCACTGCGAATGTTATTCATTTAACGTTGAAGCTTTGTCCTTCTCGATCTTTCTGTTGCGAATCGGGTGAGGCCTTGATCGGAGCAACCCTAAGTTATAGATTAGATGCTTGAAGGGTCGCAGAGCTGAGAAGAATATATGGCCTCTTTTCAGGAATCTTGAGCAATCCCTCGGGTTTGCACTAAATATTTTTTACAAAAATTTAAATAGCTGTTTTGCTGTTTTAAAATATGCAAAAAAGAGCGATGAATAAGTTGGGAGTTTCTGCCGTTGTAGCAACTGTGTTGATTATTATGATTACTGTCGCTGCAGTAGGTATTATCTGGGCTGCAATTATTCCAATGGTTAGAGAAAATTTGGGCGTTGGTAATGTTTGTAAAGACATGGACGTTTCAATTGTAACCTCGCAAGGATATACTTGTTATGTTCCTGGAAATATTACTCTTGTTCAGGTTAATAAGGGGAATTCTAATTTGTCTGTATCTGGATTAAAGTTCTATCTGACTTCTTTGGGTAATTCTTTGGAATATCAAGAAGATGTTTCTATTTATCCAAATGAAAACAATGTTTTCTACTTAAATACTTCTGAAGTTTCTGAGCTTGAAAAAATTTCTGTTGTTCCCATTGTCCAGAATGGTAATTCTCAAACAGATTGCTCTTCTGTTTCTGTAAAGGACGTTCCTCTCTGTTCAGCGGGATCAGTTGTTATAGGTAATGAATATGGCCAGATTAATCCGGGTAAAGTTATAAATCCTAGTCGTGGCGGTAGGCATGGGAGTAATGATGGTGATGAAATTCCTTTAGCAGATTATGTTTATACTATATTCTCTAATTATTTAGATAATAACGCTACTCTTAGTATGGGTGGGATTGGGTGGTTTAATGTAACTATTGCCAATACCAATGGAACTGTTTTATTAGAAATTAATAATACGAATATTACTGCGACAAATTTAAGTTCTAATGTTTACAATGTTTCATATAACTTTGTTTCTAACGGAACATATTCTTATAGATGGATTTCTTGGGGAAATGGAAATAATAAGAACTATAATGTTTCTGATACGAGAAACTATGTTGTAAATTATACGGATATTTACTATCCACAATTTTCTAATTATTTAGATAATAATAATACTCTTTTCGGCAGTGGAATTGGTTGGTTTAATATTACTGTAGATAATTCTAATGGGACTGTTTTGCTTGAAGTAAATAATACCAATGTTACTGCAACTAATTTAAGTGTAAATGTGTATAATGTTTCATATAACTTTGTTTCTAATGCAACTTATTCTTACAGATGGTATTCTTGGGGTAATGGCACGAATAAGAATTACAATGTTTCTGAGGCAAGAAGTTATGTTGTAAAAGTATGTGTTCTTGATTGTTCTTGTGCTGCTAATACTTTTATAGGTGAGAATTGCAGTAATGGTTGTGGAGGGAATTGTCCGGGTACAAAGGAATATGGTTCTGGTTGGATTGCTAAAGGGTCATCTAGGGACTGGTCAAGTGTAGCAATGTCATCTAATGGTTCAATACAGACTGCAGTTGCATATAATGGTCAAATTTATGTATCTACTGATTCCGGAAATACTTGGGTCTCCAAAGGTTCTTCTAGGATTTGGTTTGGCGTAGCAATGTCTTCTAATGGAACTAAACAAACTGCAGTAGCATATGGTGGACAAATTTATGTATCTACTGATTCCGGAAATACTTGGATTGCCAAAGAAACTAATAGAAATTGGATTGGCGTAGCAATGTCTTCTAATGGAACTAAACAAACTGCAGTAGCATATGGTGG
>CAZCGJ010000064.1:0-3115 GCA_964498295.1 Candidatus Woesearchaeota archaeon
TTGCCCTGACCGCCGGTTCGGGCAGTCAACGCTGGCAGACTTCAGCAGGCGAACCTACGGCTGGAATTTACGGCTTTGCCCGCGAACTGGTTCGCATCCTCGAGAAGGAAACACCCGAATATCTCGCTGTCGCCTTCGACGTGGGCAAAACCTTCCGCGACGACATCTTCCCCGAATACAAAGGCACGCGCGAAAAAATGCCCGACGACCTGCGCTCACAGATCGAACACATCCGCAAGATGGTCGATTTGTTCAACATCCCGCGTCTCGAGATGGAAGGTTACGAAGCCGACGATGTACTCGGCACGGTGGCGCGCATCGCCGCCGAAAAAGGCTTGGGAGTCAAAATCATCACCGGTGACCGCGACCTGTTGCAACTGGTCAACGAACGCACGGCGGTCTACCTTGCAGGCGACGACCAGACCTACATCACCGACGAAGACGTGATTCGCAAACTCGGCGTCCGCCCGAATCAGGTGGTCGATTACAAAGCCATCGTCGGCGACACCTCCGACAACATCCCCGGCGTGAAGGGTGTGGGCGAAAAGACCGCCGTCAGCCTGCTCGAAAAGTTCAGCACGCTCGACGGCGTTTATCAAAACCTCGACCAAATCGAAAAACGCTGGCAGGGAAAACTCGAAGCCAGCAAGGAATCCGCCTACCTCAGTTATGATCTGGCGCGCATCCGCACCGATTTGAAAATGGACTTCGATTTTGAACATGCCAAAGTCCAGCCTTTCGATGGGGCGGCGCTGGCGGAATTTTTCCAGGCGATGGAATTTCGCACGCTCCTCAGCAAAGTCCCCGCCCTGAGTCAGGGACAACAACCCGCCAGCGGGTCAGTCGCTGCGCCCGTGCCTTCGTCCAAGCCGACAAAGACCAAAGGCGGTCAACTGACGATGTTTGTCAACGAACCGCAGGTGGTGACGCCCGCCAAAGAATCCAAAATCGAAGTCATCGTTGTGGATTCGCTCGACAAACTGGATGACCTCGCGAAACAACTCTCGAAGGCAGAGGTCATTTCCTTCGACACCGAAACCACCTCCACCGAAGAAGTGGAAGCCGAGATCGTCGGCATCTCGCTGGCAATCAAACCGAAACAGGCATTTTACATCCCCATCGGTCACACATCGGGGAATAACCTGCCGCTCAAGAAAGTCATCGCCGCGCTCACGCCTTCGATGACCGACCCGAAGATTGGCAAGGTGGCGCACAACGCCAAATACGACTACATTGTCCTCGCCCGTCACGGACTGACCGTCTCGCCGCTGACCTTCGACACCATGCTGGCGGAATTCATCGTTGACCCGTCTTCGCGCCATTTGGGATTGAAGAACCTCGTCCTCGAAAGACTCGGCGAAGAGATGACCCACATCGAGGAGTTGATTGGCAAGGGCAAAAACCAAATCAGCATGGCGGATGTTTCCATCGAGTCAGTCGCGCCCTACGCCGCCGCCGACGCGGAAACCGTCACGCGACTTATGCCGCTCCTGCAAAAAGATTTGGAGCGAGTGAACGGCGCGAACCTGCTTGCCGAAATCGACCTGCCGCTGACCCCCGTTCTTGCGGATATGGAAATGACCGGCATTATGATCGACCTGCCCTTTTTCCAAAACATGTCCGACGAACTGGCACAGCGCATGGCGGAAATCGAAAAGCGGGTCTTTGAATCCGTTGGCAAGTCGTTCAACCTCAACTCGACGCAACAACTTTCGGATGTGCTGTTCCTCCACCTGCGGCTCGACCCACCCGACAAAGGCAAGAAAACCGCCAGCGGACATTACTCCACTTCGGCAGATGTGCTCGAAATGCTGCGCGGCAAACACCCCGTTGTGGATATGATCCTCGAAAACCGTGAACTCTCGAAACTCAAATCCACTTACGTGGACGCCCTGCCCGCCGCCGTTGCCCCGCAGACGGGACGCGTTCACACCTCCTACAACCAGACGGGAGCCGTCACCGGGCGGCTTTCATCGACAAACCCGAATCTACAAAACATTCCCATCCGCACCGAGGAAGGGCGCCGCGTACGAAACGGCTTCATCGCCGGCAAGGGTAACGTTTTACTTTCGGTGGATTACTCGCAGATCGAACTTCGCATCGTGGCGCACATGGCGCAAGATGAGTCCATGCTGGCGGCGTTCCAGGCGGGCGAAGACATTCACGCCACCACCGCCGCCGCCGTTTACGATGTGGAACTGGGCGCGGTCACGAAGGACATGCGCCGTCACGCAAAGGCGATCAACTTCGGGCTGATTTATGGCATGTCGGCTTTTGGTCTCACCCGCTCCACCGACCTGACGCTTGCCGAATCCGAAAAGTTCGTCAAGACCTACTTCGAGAAATTCCCCGGCGTGAAAAAATATCTGGATGGCATCCGCCAGCTTGCGGCGCAGCAGGGTTATGTCGAGACGCTGCTCGGACGACGCCGCTACTTCCCCGCCTTGCAGGGCAAACTTAATCAGCAGTTGAAGAACCGCGAAGAGCGCGAAGCCATCAACGCCCCAATTCAAGGCACGGCGGCGGACGTGATGAAGATTGCCATGCTCAAAATCCCGTCTGCGCTAGAAGCCGCGGGTTTGAAAGCCAAAATGCTTTTGCAGGTGCATGACGAACTGGTGCTGGAATGCCCGGAGAAGGAAATGGAGAAAACCGCAAGGGTCGTGCAGGAAACCATGTCCAACGCCTACCCGATGAGCATTCCGCTTTCCACCGAGGCGCGCTTCGGCAAAAGTTGGGGCGGGATGAAGGTGCTGGAATAAGAAAAAACGTCCCGAAGGTTTTCTGAACAGACCTTCGGGGCGATAAAATTCACACACAAGAGTCATGCGAAAAAAAAGAGCGCAGGGTTATAATTGCGCGCAACTTACCACTCAGCCAAAGTTGGATTCATATGCCCGAACGAGAAGCAATCTTCCAAAAAGCGATGAACGACGGTCACTCCGCCGCCTGGGACCAGGAATGGGGCAAGGCGGCTGCGTCGTATCGACAGGCGCTCCAGGAGTTCCCCGACCATCCCAAGGCGCTCAACAGCCTGGGACTGGCGCTCTACCAACTCGGCAGTTTTGAGGAAGCGCTGCAAACCTACATGCAGGTGGCGAAACTCTCGCCCGCT
>CAZCGJ010000065.1:0-3086 GCA_964498295.1 Candidatus Woesearchaeota archaeon
ACGTTAAGACCGTTGTAGCTTACGCTTACGGGGGTTCGAGTCCTCCTCTCCCCATTTTAGTTTTATCTTAGAACTTTTAATAATAAACTTGAATCATATAAATCTTTAAATAGTTTGAAAAGCTTTTTTTAGAATGCCAAGAGAACATTATCAAGGAGATGTGAACTATGAAGGAGCTGATTATACTTATTCAGCTATAGTTGATAGACCTAATGAGATTACTACTCTTGTCATTCAAGGCAGCGGACTTGAAAAGGAATTAATTGCACACGGATTAATATTTTCTAAACCTATTAATTGGAAAGATGATAAAGAAAGAAAGGAATTTCTTGCTCGGGTTGTTAGTAACCATATAACATTAGATAGAGAAGTTATTTCTAAGTTGCACAGAGAAGTTGTTGCAGAATATAACAAAGAAGCAATATAATTTTCTTAACCAAAAGCTTTATAAAAGCAGTTTAGTAGTAATTTTTATCCTGCGAGCTAACGCGATTTAGTAGGAAATCATTAATTGATTTCTGAGCAGATTTATACAAAATGAAAAAAATAGTAATAAGCAAAACAAAAATTGAAAACAGAATGAGACAAAAGGCAAATCCTTTGTTAGTTAATGTTATTGTTCAATTAAAGAAAGATAATCCAACTATTGCAAAAATATTAGCAACACCTAGAAAAAAACAACCTGTTTTTAACCTAACACAATTAGACAAAATGTTAAAAGAAGGTGAAAAGACTTTTGTCCCTGGAAAAATATTATCTTCTGGAATCTTAACAAAGAAAGCTAAAATAATTTCTTGGGATGCTTCTGAAAAAGCAATTGAAAAGATCAAAGAAGCAAAAGCAGAATTTATATATCTTGCAGATGAATTAAAATCAAATAAAGACTTAAAGGGAGTTAAAATATTATAATGGCAATGAAAATATATCTTGATGCGAAAGGAGCAATTTTAGGAAGAGTTGGAAGTGTTGCATGTAAAGAACTTTTGAAAGGAAAAGAAGTATTTATTATTAATGCTGAAAAATCAATTATCTCAGGAAGAAAAGCTGAAATAAAAGAAAATTTACACCATTGGATTACCTTAGGCGGTATTGGTTTGAAAGGTCCAAAGGTTTCAAGATATCCAGATATGTTTATGAAAAGAATGGTAAGAGGAATGTTGCCTCGAGACAGATCTAAAGGAAGAGCAGCTTATGATAGGTTAAGATGTTATATTGGAAATGGCCCATTGACAGCAGATGAATTAAAACTAGTTACAACAGTTGCAAGTTCAGTTAAGAAACCAATTAAATATGTAGTACTTGGAGAAATTGTTAAAGAAATATGATAGTCATAACAGGTAAAAGAAAAACTGCAATTGCAAAAGCAACAATAAAAGAAGGAAAAGGCATTGTTACAATAAACGGAAAAGCGCTAGAAGCATTCCCAATGTTACAACAATTAGAATTGAAAGAACCATTGATTATTGCTGAACAAGTTTTAGGAAAATTGAATTTTGATATCTTTGTAAATGTTGCAAGTGGCGGAACATCTTCTAGAATTGAAGCTTCTAGATTAGCTATTGCTAGAGCAATTGTAGAATTTACAAAGAACGACAAAGTAAAGGCAGCATTTGTTGCATATGATAGAAATATGTTAGTTGCTGATACAAGAAGAAAAGAAGCTTACAAACCTGGAGATTCCAAGGCTAGAGCAAAAAGACAAACTTCTTATCGTTAATTATATTCTAGAATTTTTATTGAAAAATATTACTTGCTGTTTAAGTGCTACTTCTTTATCTTAATTTGTTGTATCTTTATAGGAGTGACAAACCGAAAGGTTTAAATATTAGAATGAGTTAAAGAAAATATGGGAAAAACACCTTTAATTAGTCCTGAAATTGTAGATCAAATTAAGCTTACCAGAGAATACTTAGTGGGACATCCTTACTTCTCTCTAACAAGAGCACATGCACAAAGAAATGAAATTGAAAGAAATGCAAATAGACATTCAGTTGAAATGGAAATCCCATTTAATAAAACCCATAAACACGACCGAAGACTAGGAATTGAAGATATTACTAAAGCTCAAAGATACCTCACAGAAGATTTAGAATCTAAGAAAAGATTAGATGAAAAAATGCTAAGAAGAGCAGCTGCAAGAATACATGGATATGATGGTGAAATGATTTACAGAGATGTTTCTGCACATGCAAATATGTACAACTACCAATACCCAGACCCTTCTGAAATTCCAAATATGATGTATTTATTCTTAGAAGATAACAAAGCTCTATCAACTAATTTAGAAAGATCTTTTCACTCTCACTTTAATATTGCGACAATACATCCCTTCCCGGATGGAAATGGAAGACTAGCACGTCTTGCAGGAAATGCATTACTTACATTAGATAAACTACCGCCAGTCCAAATTTATCAATTCGAAAGAAAAAAGTACTGTGATTTACTAAATGCAGCACAGAGAGAATATAGAGAAACAAAGGTTACTGGTGAAAGTCAAAGAAGATTCTATGATTTTTTAGCAATGAAAGTACAGGATTCATTAAACAGAGTAGGAGAGGCAATTTTAAAATAAAATGGGAATTACAGAACTTTACCGCCAATATTTGCAAGGAAAAGATGGCGATGGCTCAATTCTTTTACATAATCATAAACACGAGTCTCCTCTTTGCGAAAGCTTATGTATTTTAGGTGCACAAAATAGATGCCCTACCCCTATTAACTGCCCAGAATGTCATGAAGCTTGTGGAAAACTTTACTGCTTAGCGGAAAATATCGAAATTCCCTGGCTTTTAGTTCATGAGGAGAAGCATAAAAAACTTGTTGAAAGACACGCCAGCGGAGCATACCCTTCCATTAGAAAAGCATTAGAATCTAACTAACAATCTTTTTCTTTTTACTTATTTCAGCCAATTTTCTTTGAACTGCATAAAATATCTCTGGATTAATAATAGCCTGATGATTAGATTTGTATAAATTTCCAGCAAACTTTACTTCCCCTAAATAGGTCCTATTCTTTAAAATTTTCTTCAACCCATTTACTGAAAGACCGTAGTGTTTAGCCATATTATTTAAAGAATAATTCTGAT
>CAZCGJ010000066.1:0-3085 GCA_964498295.1 Candidatus Woesearchaeota archaeon
ATTCAAAAAGATTATTGATGAATTTAATACTTTAATTGCAAATATTGCTGAACCTGAATTTAAGCAAAAATGGCAAGTTAATGTAGCTGATGGTTCTGTAGCATTCGGTTCTGCAAGAGACAATTGGGCTTTAACAGTTCCTTTTATGATTAAGAAGAAAATTACTTTTGCGGATATTTACAAAATCTACGATGAAACATTAACTGAAGAAGCAAGAAAAGAATGGGCTTTGAAAAATGCATCTCTATTTGAAGTAATGATGGATGTTGCTGTTACACATTTACCTTCTCCATTGGATGCTCAAAAATATAGAATTGGAAGAATTTGGAAAGGCGATGCTGAATCTGAATTTGGTAAGCAATTATTAGCTTGTGATAAAGATGGCGAACCTGCTTTTGTAATTACAAGAATTGTTATTGAACCTCGATCTGGAAAGGAAATTTCTGCAGGAAGATGTTTTTCAGGAACTATTAGAGTTGGGGATGAATTATGGTTAAACTTAGCAAAGAAAAAACAAAGAGTACAGCAAGTTTTAGTTTATGATGGTATCAGACCCGAACAAGTAGAAGAAGCTTGTGCAGGTAATGTTTTTGCTGTTGCAGGTATTATTTCTGAAGTTGGAGAAACATTAACAAAGACTGAGCAAACTCCTTTCGAAGAAATCAAACATATTTTCCAACCAGTTATTACAAAATCTATCACTGTAGAAAAAGCAGCAGATTTACCAAAACTAGTTGAAGTATTAAGAAAAGTAGCTAAGGAAGATCCTTCTATTAAGATTGAAATTAACGAAGAGACTGGTGAAAATCTTATGTCCGGTATGGGTGAATTACATTTAGAAATTGTTGAAGGAAGAATTAGAGAAGAAAAAGGAGTAGTTGTTAAAACTTCTAATCCTATTGTTGTTTATAGAGAAACTGTTTTGAAAAATTCAGGCCCTACTGAAGGTAAATCTCCAAATAGACATAATGCATTCTATATGACTGTTGAGCCATTAGAAGAAAACGTTGCTAATGCTATTGAAAGAGGAGATCTTTCTGAAGGTAGAATTAAGAAAGATAAGAAAGATGATAATTTAACTAAAGCTTTATTGTCCTTGGGAGTTTCTCATGATGAAACAAGACAATATAGAGATATTTTCATGGGAAGCGTTTTCTTAGATAAAACTAAGGGTGAAGTTCATATCGGTGAAGTTATCGAATTAATTTTAGATTCATTTGAAATGGTTATGAAGGCAGGTCCTTTATCTAGAGAACCATGTCAAAAATTAAAAATCTCTTTAGTTGATATGAAGTTACACGAAGATGCGATCCACAGAGGCCCAGCTCAAGTTTATCCAGCAATTAGAGAAGGTTTACAAGCTGCATTCAAGAATGCTTCTCCAGTTTTATTTGAACCTGTACAGGTTCACGTTATTGAAATTCCGACAGAGTTTATGGGAGATGTTTCAAAGTTAATTACACAGAAGAGAGGTCAGATGATTGACGCTAGACAGGAAGGAATTGTTTCTTTTATTAAAGCAAGATTACCTGTAGCTGAAATGATTGGTTGGAGCTCTGACTTGAGATCTTGTACTGGCGGTAGAGGCGTTTCTAGCTTGTTAGACCAGACTTTCGAAAGAATGCCTAATGAATTACAACAGAAGGTAATTAGAGACATTAGAAATAGAAAAGGATTGCAAGAGAATCAGTAGAGTTCCTTCTTTTTGAGAAAAAGAAGCTTCTCTAAACCAAGAAAAAGGATTTTTGTTTTTCTGAGGAAAAAATTATTTTTTTTCAAATTAAATTCTTTAGTTTCTGGTTTCGCTTCCGTCATTGTTTCACAACGACACTGAAGCGAAGAATTTAATTTGCTTTGGCTTTGCCAAAATTGCGAACTAACGAAAACGAAGGTTTTTAAATCTAAGAACTTTTGATTTTTTATAGGTGATCGTAAAGAATAGCGTTAGAATTCTAGGAAAACAAAATGTACAATGAACATAATCTTGCTCGAAGAAGAAGTTTGATTTCCTTAGCTAGATTTGGTAAAAATTTGGGCAGGTATGAGGGGTTAAATGGTAATTCCGTGGAATTGACTAGGGAAGATGAAGATGAATTAACTTATTGTGCTAATCGTGTTTATGAGCGAGTTGATTTATTAGAACGGTCAAATATTGATGATACTATGTTAACTGTTCTATCGGTGCATGGTTGGTCATCAGATAAATGTATTAGTATGTTTCAAGGGTTTCATAATTCCTACGATGGTTTGATGGAAACTAATTCTCTAGATTTTGGTGAGAAATCTTATGCTGATTTATTTTTTGCTGATTCTGTAGATTATGCTGCGAAGTTAGAAAGATATGCTAATCGATTTTGTCAATATAATGATATGAATTGGGATGCAAAACCTCAACCTAGAAATCCTATGCCGAGAGAAACTAGAAAAGGTCTTCTTGGATTTTTAAGGGGTCTTGGAAAAAATAAATAATTTAGAAAAAAGAGTTTTGATAAAATTTAAAATGGAAAATAAATCAAAATTAATTCAGAAGGTTTGGGGATTTGGTGCATATTTACAGAATTCTTATTTTTTGCATGATGATGTTCTTAGAAAAAATGAGACTAAACGTTTACCATCTAGAAAAGATTTCAGAGAAATGTATTCTGGTATGTCTCGTTTTAAGTTGGACTTTGATATTACTTATTCTGAAGAATCTTTAAGATCGCCGACCCATCCTTTAGCTGAAGATAAAAGAAGATGGGGCGAAATTTCTTTAGATATGGAAAGATTTTTAGAAGGTTTGAGAAAGTACAAAGCTAATTATTCAACTAGAAATATTTCTGAAGAAGATAAAATTCGCGGACAATTATATTTTGATATTTGGTGGATGTATATTCAAGAGTGGAATAAATTATCTAACTCTGTTAAATCGAAAGTTAATTTTTAGAATTATCTTGTTTCAACTACTCTTGCTTCGTTGAATCTTCCCATTCTTTTGTAATAGTCCGATAATTTTTTCTTGATTAAACTTTTTTCTAGATCGTCTATTTTTAATGTTAGAAGATGTTCGTAGAATTTTGTTGCATTTGCCATTCTTCCTCTTTTT
>CAZCGJ010000067.1:0-3082 GCA_964498295.1 Candidatus Woesearchaeota archaeon
CATCATCTTCATCAATTTCAATTGATGGATAGGTATCCGAGCGGGATTTGGGGTCGAGCAAAAGCGCATCGCAAACCACATTGGATTTGACGCCCTTTGAGCCTTTGTAAACTTTCACCAAACCACGATAAGAAGCGCGTCCGCCGCCTTTGCTGATGGACTTGGAGACAATTTTGCTGGTTGTATTCGGAGCAAAATGCACCATCTTCGAACCCGCATCTTGAATTTGTCCCGGGCCTGCGAACGCCATCGAAAGCATCTCGCCATGAGCGCCAGATTCCATCAAATAGCAGGATGGATATTTCATGGTGAGTTTCGAGCCGAGGTTCGCATCCACCCACTCGTGAGAGGCATTTGCAAAAACCATGGCACGCTGCGTTACGAGGTTGAAAACATTGGTTGACCAGTTTTGAATGGTCGAGTAACGCGAACGTGCGCCCTTCTTAACCACGATCTCGATCACACCAGAGTGGAAGGAGTTGGTTGTGTATTGGGGAGCGGTACAACCTTCAACATAATGAACGGAAGCGCCTTCGTCAACAATGATAAGCGTGCGCTCGAACTGACCCACATTCGCAGTGTTCAAGCGGAAATACGCCTGCAAGGGCAAATCCACTTTCACGCCCTTTGGAATATAAACGAACGAACCGCCCGACCACACAGCAGAGTTGAGCGCGGCAAATTTATTATCTTCAATCGGAACAACGGTGCCGAAGTATTCCTTGAACAAGTCAGGGTATTGCTTGAGACCATCTTCAATTGAGAGGAAGATCACGCCCTGTTTTTCAAGATGTTCCAAAATGGAGTGGTACACCATTTCAGATTCATATTGCGCACCCACGCCTGCCAAAAATTTCTGCTCGGCTTCGGGGATGCCCAACTTGTTGAAAGTATTCTTGATGTCGTCGGGAACATTATCCCAATTCTTTTCACTTTTCTCGGTCGGCTTGACGTAGTAAAAAATATTGTCAAGATCAAGGTTTGAAACATCAGGTCCCCAAGATGGCATAGGGCGCGAAAGGTAATGTTCCAGCGCCTTCAATCGAAAATCGAGCATCCATTGCGGCTCTTTTTTCATGCGTGAAATATTTTCCACAACTTCGCGGCTCAAACCTCTTTCAGATTTGAACACATAGTTATCGTCACGATCATGAAAACCATATTTGTAATCACCAATTTCATCGAGGATCTTGGTGTCTTCATTAAGTTTTGTATCTTCAGCCATTGGTTTCACCATTTTTTATTTGATGAAGAGCCGCATCGTACCGCCTCGTCATCTGCCACTAACAATAAAGCGAGTCTATGCCTCAGCCGTTTCCTCGTACTTCTCGCGCACCCAGTCATATCCCTGTTCTTCAAGATGCAAGGCAAGCTCAGGCCCGCCCGATTCAACAATTCGGCCATCCAACATAATGTGGACGAAATTTGGTTTAATATAATTCAACAGGCGCTGATAATGTGTAATGACCAACACCCCAAGATCGGGACCAGAAAGAGCGTTGACGCCTTCGGAAACAATGCGCAGCGCATCAATATCCAAGCCTGAATCGGTTTCATCCAAAATAGCGATCTCGGGCTTGAGAGCGGCCATCTGCAAAATTTCGGCGCGTTTCTTTTCGCCGCCAGAAAAGCCGTCATTGAGATAACGACCCGCAAAGGCGTGATCCATCTTGAGCGTGTCCATCTTTTCCTTGAGCATCTTGCGGAACTCAGGAATGGGCATTCCCTTATCTTCGGGGTTGACAGCGCGGCGACGGGCATTCAGCGCCGAGCGCAGGAAGTTGGCAACTGTTACGCCTGGGATGGCAACAGGATATTGAAATGCGAGAAAAATTCCTGCGCGGGAGCGTTCATCTGGCTCAAGTTCTAAAACATTTTGACCTTTGAAAATGATCTCGCCTTCAGTTACGATGTAATTGGGGTGACCCATTAATGTGTAAGCCAGAGTTGACTTCCCGGTACCGTTTGGTCCCATAATGGCGTGAATTTCGCCTTGGTTAATGGTCAACGAAAGACCTTTGAGAATTTCCTTATCTTCGATGCTAACGTGCAGGTTCTTTATTTCAAGTTGCGACATACCTTAGACT
Organism: Candidatus Woesearchaeota archaeon; assembly: GCA_964498295.1. Lineage (GTDB taxonomy): Archaea > Nanobdellota > Nanobdellia > Pacearchaeales > GW2011-AR1 > CABMGO01. The sequence goes on from CAZCGJ010000067.1 coordinate 2,088, forward strand.
CCTAGAAAGTTAAGCCATTTCTGGCATTTTTATCATTGCTATTGCAATACTTCGCGATTAAGTGGCATTATAGCAGGGACAAATGAATATGTCAATATTTATGATAATATTCTAGTATATTGACAAACTCTGGCGAGTTGGTTATACTCATTTTTATGAAATCAACGCGAGACAAAATCCTGCAAACCTTGCTGGAGAAACCCCGTTCTACAATTAATACTTTGGCTGAGGCAGTCGGCATTAATCCCATTTCCGTGCGCCACCACCTAACCAACCTGCAAATGGAGGGACTGGTGGAAGGACAGGAAGAAAGGCACGGCGTGGGACGTCCGCGTTTGGTCTACGTGTTGACAGATGAAGGCGTGGAACGCTTCCCCACCCGCTACATGCAGCTTACTACCCGGTTGCTGTCGCAAATGAAAGACACCATGCCCGGACCTGTTATTACAAATTTATTTAATCAAATAGCGGAAGACCTAGCCAGTAAATATTCCAGTGACGTGCAAAGCCTGAGTATGGAGGAACGCCTTGACCTCGTCCAGGAGATATTATCCCATGAAGGTTTTAATGTAAACTGGGAAAAGAAAAACGGACAGTACGAGATTCATGAAATTTCGTGCCCGTATTATCAAATTGGCGTCGCCCACCCTGAAGTTTGCACTGTTGACCAAACTTTGATATCCAAGATGTTGGCATTGCCTGTCAACAAAGTGCAGTGTATTTTAAGCGGCGCCTCGCATTGTACGTACGTTATCCAACCTGTAGAAGTAAAAAACTAATTTATTAAAGGAGCCAAAATGAGCGACTCTGAAGTCAATGAAATCCAGTGGACCCTCCACCAAACACACCCTGAGCGCGTACAGGAAGTTCGCGCAAGACTCTCGGAAGTAATCGACCCTGAAATTGGGATGAACATCATCCAGTTGGGGTTGATCCGCAATGTTGAGATAGACGAAAGCTGCATTGGTCATGTCAAAATGATTTTGACCACGCCT
>CAZCGJ010000068.1:0-2833 GCA_964498295.1 Candidatus Woesearchaeota archaeon
CTTCAGCGTAAGATTCAGCGCCAGCATAAGTTATTTCTAACTTTGTTTGGTCTGGATTCTTATCTAAAGCGACTTTTGTAGCCAAAGGTGATAGAACATATCCTGCGAATTTATCAGAATTATCATCTGTTTCAATTTCGTTTACGGATATTGCATCTACTTCAACTTCCAAATCAGCATTAAAGCCGAGTGTAGCGTTGAAACTTGTTCCAAGATTAATACTTGCATCTTCATCTTCTTCAGTGAAGTTCATTGTCCATGTAGACAATTGAGATGAATTTGAAAGATTCAATGCTCCAGCAATAGCAGTTGTGCTATTAACGGGTAATTGTATCTTTAAGCCTTCTTTAGTTATAAGAGTGCTTGTACTAACTGTAGACCAACCTGTAGGCTTAGTCATTGTTATACTAACTACTTCTGTGTCTGGGTTTGCAGCATCCAAAGTAAATGTTATGCTTCCGATTTCATCGGATTCACCTACATCTAAGGATAACTCCTTTCCACTTCCAACAGCTTTTATTGTAGTTGTATTTTTTGTAGCGTCAGTATCTGCTATTTCAGTAACTTCCAAAACATAAGATTCATAGTCATCTCCACTAAAGGAAGAAGCAACAAACCAATTGTCTTTGGATCTATTGAAAACTACTGTGTTATTTAGAGAAGTAACTAACAAATCGTCAGCATCCTTACCTATTCCTGTATAGTTGCCATTAGCACCTGAATACAAGATTGGTAATGTAACTGAACCATCTGGTGTTTCTGTCTTTAAAACAACTTCATTTTCATCATTAGCTTCAACAATTGTTGATTCTGCCTTTGGAGAAACAAATCCTGTCATAGACATTTTAATTGTTTCGAATCCTGGCATAATTAGATCACTTCCTGGAGCTAAGAAGACATCGTCATCAGCAGTCCAGATAAGTTTGATACTATCAATTGTAGAGCTAGTACCTGTAGTAGCAGAGATATTAGCTGTAACTACGTAATCGGAAGAATCACTTACATCTTCACCATTGATTTGTACTTCTTCGCCATGTTCAATGACGATCTTTCCAGAACCAATACTGATTTCAACCTGGCTTACACCAGTATCTTTTGAAGCGTAAAGATTATTCTTTACAGCAACATAAAGGTCTGTTTCTACTTTGAAAACATCTCCTTCTTGTAGCTTATTGGTTGTAACACCATTAACTGTCAAAATAACATTACTTGAATCAATGAAAGAAATTCCAACTTCATAACTCTTGTCACCAAGTGTTATTGTTTTAGTTTCGCCTTCAGATACAATAGCGCTATTAGCAGTATCTAACAAAGTAATTTTAGCTTTATTAGCTCCTGTAGCGTCAGCAGCAACAACATAATATGTTCTGCCTAATAATGTCAAATCAGTTGTTTCTAATGCAGTAAAATTAACTCCTCCTTCAGCAGCGTCTGGTGTAAAGTCTAATGTATAGTTCAAAATTTGAGCACCCTCAAGAACTTCGAAACCAATTAATGGTTTGTCATCATTAAAATCCGAGTTTTGGAAGTATTCCAAAGTTTCAGAACCTAAAGATATTTTTTGAGTATATTCAAAGTCATCATTATCATCATTCATATAATCGCCAGTAGCCAAAACAGTACTTAATTCATCTTCATCAAGAGAAGTATAAACAGTGTTTAACTCTTCATCTAGATTGAATAAATTTGTTGATTTTTCCAATTTAACGGAATCACCACCTGTAGCTGTTGTAGAACTTCCAGAAGCAGCGCCTGTAGCTGTTTGAGCAGCTAATGTAGTAGCTAAACCTGTAGCAATTGATGTAGCAGCAGCCCAGTCGCTGTTTGCAACTCCTGAACCTGTACCGACAACAATAGCAACATTAGCAGCACCACTCTGTACGAATGGAGCTGGGTAAGCAGCAGCTGCAGCCATTCCGGCTGTAGCGCCTAACATTAAAGCGCTTCCTAATACTGTAGCAACTTTTTTAATATTCATTTTCATAATTTTTAAACCTCCTTTCAGCACCATTAGTTAGCCGCCTCATTCGAGGCTCCCGGATGGGATTTACTTCTAATAGTCTGGCCGGATATTGTGACTAGGGAATCACAAATTGTAATCACTTAGTGTCATTTTCATAACACCCTAGTATACATTAAATAAATAATGTACAAATACCTTAACTTTTCAGCCTTTTTAAAGCTTATCCTCTGAAAACCGAATAACTCGGTTTTTTGGTCAGTTTGTTTATAAAGGTTTCGGATTTTTTGACAATTTTTTAGAATTTTCACGAATTTTTTTGTAAAAAATAAAACCAAAAATATCTTTAAAAATAGGTCTTATATATGGTAACACAAACCATATATAAAGCATTTTTCCGAGGAAAAATTATATTTATTTAAAAATTTTTGCAAATTATTACTACTTTCTATGAATTAAATTTTTTGCATCTACCTATTGTGTTTAAAATTATAAAATGATACTATCTGTAGTGGAATTATTTTACGTTTTCTTATCTAAATCTACGTCCGCCACCAGAAAAACTTCTTGGACTTCTATCAAATTGTCCTATTCCGCCTCTTCTGTCTCCGCCGCTTCTTTGAGGTCGCTCCCCTCTTAATTCTCTATTGTCATGATCATCTGATTGCGATTCGCTTCTTCTGCTAAAGCCTCTGCCGCCGGATCTCCCTCCATCTCTTCCTCCAAAGCTTCTACCTCTACCGCCAAATCCGCCTCTACTTCCGCCAAATCTGCCACCGGAACTCCGTCCACCAAAGTCTCGACCTTCTCGTCTAGGTTTTCTTTCAATGAATATCATCTCAAACTTAGGAACTTCTATTCTTTCAACATCTG
>CAZCGJ010000069.1:0-2800 GCA_964498295.1 Candidatus Woesearchaeota archaeon
TTTTCTTGACATATTGAAAATTCATATGCAAAACTTTGTCGATTTACATTTCTTAATTGAAGATCTGTTTCATTTAGTCCTGGTTGGTCTTTGCATTTAACAAAAACTTTTGTAATTGGTGTTATATTTTCAATTTCAGCTATGCAAGGCCACTCTCCGTATATTGATCTCTCCTGTCCAGTTAGACATGTAAAATTATTTGGCATTTCTTCATAAGTATTATAGTCATATTCTATTGAATATTTACATTCTGCAGGCTCATCTAAAAATAATCCGAAAATTAGGTTAGTTGAATTATATGCAAGCCAAGAATTATCTTCTGGAGCCGTTCTCATAACATTTGCCGGAGATAAATCCGGTCCTTCAGCTTGCTTTACATTTACTAAATAAGGGGCATTATTTACTGATCCTGCAAAGTTTTTACAGATAATATAATATTTATTATCTCCTTCATTTAGTGCAGGTACTTCTCCATTAACTTTTTCATTTCCTGAGATTATATGCGGTGAAAGAGTTATCCAGTGATGTTCTCCATCTATTTTTCCAGTCAGATAATCTTTATCAGAAATCATTGTATATCTCATATCATCATAACCTTTAGAATGGTTCGTGTCTATCTTGCAAATAGCCTGTTCATTTGTAATAATTCCAAAGATTACAGGTTTCCAAGCTTTTACTTCCTTTGAATTAGTTTCATTTCCTACTATTCTAAATCCAGAATCTGTAATATTTGTATATTTATTTCCAGAATTTAATTTTTCATTCCAAGGGGTTATTTTAGCAGCCCATATATCTGTGAAGGTTGCACAATATCCTGGCTCTCCATTTTCAACAAAATATCTGCAATTTTCGCCAATACTTCTACATTTATATTCTGAGCAAGATCTTACATCATTGTTACATTCATCACAATTTCCTTTTTCAGGTGGTTGCCACGCATTACAGTCAAATGTTGTAATATAATACTTGTGGGTTATTTTGTCTTTAAAAAGAGACACAAAGAATCTTGCTAGTATTGTCATGGGTCCTAAAAAAATAGCATCACCAAAAGCAAATAGATTTAAGATAGAATCTTCAGTGCTTCCCCAAGCAACATCATCTCTCATATTTTTCCCGTTATTTATTGTATTTCCAAAAGTTCCAGCTGCTTCTAGTTTGTTTGTACCAGAAATTATTTCGCTATTTTCTAATGCTACTGATTCCTCTAGCTCAGAAGCTCCTCCAAATCTAGTAGCTAAGTTACTTAATAATTCAATAGTACTCATTTTAGAAACAGCTTGTTCTTCTTTTAGTAGTCCTAATATATAGTTAGAGGGCATTTCATATCCTGCAGCGCTCTGGCCATTGCTTTCAGTACTATCTCTACTAACTATAAATCCTTTTTCATCACCTAATACTTGTTGAGTATTATACTGTACTCCGCAACTTCCAAGAGATCTGCATCTTTCATTCAGTGCCTCAACCATCAATGGAACTTTGTCTCTGTTTTCCTGTGAAACTGCTTGCATATTGCATTCAGGGTTTTCTACATCTCTACACACCGTACTAGAGAATTGATTGTCTCTAACACATATAATATGTGAAATACAAGTAAAAGAACCTAGCCCGCATGTCTGATCAGTTGCATTTTTACTTCCACCATAGCTCTTGCTAGAAGATGAAGAGGATTTTTTTGAAAGAGGATTAGATGAAGTAGATGTCCAAAACTGATAACCTGGAGTAAATCTTGGGACACAATGCATAATATGTTTATTCATATCTTCAGATCCTCCACTATCTGCACTCCCTTGTAGTGCATTAGTTGTGTCTTTAAATCCTGGTAAGTCTTTGTATTTTTCATTTCCAGGAATTTCATTAAACATTATACATTGCGGAAGAGTTTTACATTTTGATTCAATAGCAGCATAGTTATCATAATCATTTGCATACATGCAAGAACGCCAATCATTCATAATACATTTAGCATCCGTAAATCCAGAAGAATTATCTTTATTCCCAATACAGATTTCCTGATTGAAGTCTGCACATCCCTCTATTCTAATTTCTCCCTCAAAACAACTTGCCACGTAACTTCTTGAGCCTACAGCTGAACCAACTATGTTTACATTTTCCATATCAGAAATGCACCAAGTCTCTCCATTCTTCTTTCCATTTTCGCAATTCAAGTTTTTACAAACATAATCGCCTGCATTTGGTTTTACAACATTCATTCCAGAAATATATTTTGTACAAATACTTCCAGTAGTATAATCACAGTTTCCACAGGTTTCTGGTGAGCCAGAGCAAGAATCTTTTGGAGGGATTATTGTATTCCAATAATTATTGTCTGTTGCTCTTGAGAAATCATATACATTTGCTTTATTTCCACAACTATCTACAAAATAAACTCCGTCTGTTCCATCAAAACAAGAAGTTTTAGTAGTTTTTACACAAGAAGTATTTAATTCTGGAGAAGTACATAAATATCCTTGTCTAAATTCCCTTCCACTATTTATACATTTTGCCTTTGTTGTTAAAACACATCCCTTTTTGCTAGAATAATCGTCTGACTTAAATAAACAAGCTCCTATTTCTGTAGAATCAGAATAAGTGCTACATGTTCCTTTAGAATCAAGAGGTTTGAAAACTTTATCAATTTCATACTGTTGTGCAGTTAAAGTACATTCTCTGGCAGTCATCATAGCTGCACTGTTTCCTAATATGCAACAGCCCATATTACATTGTGGGATCTCGCAATTTTCATTCTGGTCCCATTTTCCGCCATTTGAAACACATTTTTCCTTTGGAGAATTTATAGAGC
>CAZCGJ010000070.1:0-2565 GCA_964498295.1 Candidatus Woesearchaeota archaeon
AATTTGTAGAACCATCAAAACTTCCCCAATTATTTCCACTCAAATCAGTTATGTTCAAAGTTGCGTTTTTTATTCCAATATTATCCGAAACATTTGCAGTAAAATTTATCGTTCCGTTTCCAGCGAAAGTGTTATTCTGCGGATTAGTTATATTTATTGTAGGAGTAGTAGTATCGAGAGTAATCGTTCTTAATTCAGTTGAATTTAAATTTCCAGCTTTGTCAACTGTATAAGATTTAACAGTGTGGCTTCCTTGAGACAATCCCGTAAAATTATTATAATATTTATTTGCAGAAGCATTGTATAAAGAAGCAATTTCTCCAGCAGATAAAGAACGATTGAAAATCATTATGTCGTCAATGGAACCGTTGAAATAATAAGAACCCGGCGTGTCTGCCCCAATAGAGCCTATCCAAAAACCGCTCGTTCCATTCATTGGAATTGTGGAATTTGCACTTATAATATCTTGGTCTGTTTGTAAAACGCCATTTACATATAAGCTAGTATTTCCCGTCCTATTAACAACATAACTAAAGTGATTCCATCCAGAAGAAAGTGCTGAATTTGATACAGTTTCTATGTTTCCAGAACCGAAATTAACTCTTGCTCTTAAAATATTATCCGAACCAGACATAATATAAAAATAAGAAGTAGAAGAATATTTGCCTAATATCCCATTCCAGCTTTTATATACTGCAGGATTTATCCAGCCAGAAATCACAAAATCATTCGTTCCAAACTGAGAAGCGTTATTAGGCAAAGTTATTTTGTCATCCACCCCATCAAAACTCCACGCCTTCCCAAACTTTCCATTCGTAACTTGAGTAGCTCCTAACATAGCAGTTCCATTATTTCTATTCATATAATCTTGAACTAAAGTTCCTGTAGAATTTGTGTCATCCATTCTATACCAAGAAACTAAAGAATTATCAAAATCAGTTGCAACATAATGATCGTTTAAATCTAAAGAAGAGACATTAACTTCTAAGTTTGTTGCATTCCAATAAGTTCCGTTTTCTTTTGTTTGATTCACAAAGCTAATCTGTGGATAAACGGTATCCACAGTTAAAGTATTGTTTTCTCCATTAGTCAAATCTCCTGTAAGGTTATAAGCATTGAATGCCCACTTGTAGAGCCCATTTGTCAAATTAACTATTACGCTAGAGATCATCGAAAGAAGATACGGAGTACTAGGGTTGATTACTTTACCAGTAGTGTAATTAGGACAAGCAGCTCCGGTACAAGTTCCATTATTTCTTCCTGTAATGTCTACGAAATAAGTTGAATTATCTCCAGAGGAATTATCAAAATGCCAAGCTGAAACCAGTCCTTCGTTAAATGGTGCAATTGAAGTATTTGCATAAAATCCTAAACCAGCGTTATATATCTGTGAAATTTCTGTTGAGTTTAATGAACGATTGAAAATTAAGACTTCATCTACAGAACCATTAAAATAAGTATGTCCGTTTCCAATTAGAAAGGGAGAAGATGTTGAAGCATTTATTTTAATTGAAGTAGCAGGAGATAAAGCGGTTCCATTTACATAAACAGTTACTATATCTTGAGTAGAGTTTCCCTCCCTATTTACAAAAATGTGAACCCATTCGCCTGTTGGAATAGGTATCGAATCTTTAAGAATTGAAGTAGTAGCATTTCTTATTCTAAAAGAAAGAGTATTGTTGGTTACTCCCATCAAGGCCCAAGAAGGAGCTGCCGCTATGGGATTTCCCTTAGAGATAATACCTCCCCAGGTAGACATTACATTTGCTGTTTTTACCCATACAGAAAAAGAAAAATTTTCCTCAGCAAAGTTCAAATTAGACGGATTTCCAATGCTTACTTGATCATTACTTCCGTCAAAATTCAAGGCATATTTAGTATCATTTCCTGAAATTGTCGTGCTATTAATCAAACTATTTGAAGAGTTCCAAACATTTAAACTAACGTTAAGGATTCCAGTTGCATCAGTTATATTTGCTGTAAAATTTACGTTGCTAGTGTTTGAGAAAGTATTATTTGCAAGGAAGGTTGTTCCAATTTGTGGATAAGAAATTGTAACTGCTGCTGAAACAAAAAATAAGAAAGTAATAATAAAAATACCTATGCTTAATCTATTAAACAAATTTTTCATTTTATCTAAGCTCATTTTTTCATCTCCTCAAAAATTACTTTTACATGTTTTCCGGCATATTCTTTCGGAACAATAACATGCGCACCTGTTCCAAACTTTGAGACTTCTCTATCGATAATCTCGCTCCCAGAAAATTTTATGATTATTTCACCTTCTCTATTTTTTGAGTTCATATATATAAGATATATATTTGCTTTATAAACTTTTCTATAGAATTCTGTGCTTAATATATATTAAATATATATGGGATATATAAATCTTTTTATCTCACGTTTAATATATATTAGATATATATCCTTTAAAAACATTTCTAATACTCATAAAAATAAAAAGATTAATAATTATTCAACTGCTTTTCTCAATTCATCTACCTTATCAATTTTTTCCCAAGAAAAACAATTCCTTCCGAAATGCCCATAAGAAGCAGTTTTCGC
>CAZCGJ010000071.1:0-2560 GCA_964498295.1 Candidatus Woesearchaeota archaeon
TTCGATGCCGTTGCCTTCGGGGTCATCCAGATAGGTGGTCTTGGTCATGATGTGGTCGGTAGGATGGTTACGATACTTCAACACAGACAAACGTGCCACCGCCCGCGCCAATTCACGGCGATTTGGGAACAGGACTGCGAAGTGGTACAGTCCCGTCACACCGCGATATTTTTTCAGATTGGATTCTTCGGTCAGGCGCAGCAGATCCGCGCCGCCTGCGCCGAGAGCGGCCCTAGTTCCTTCACGCCAGTGGAGTTTGAATCCGAGCGCCTGCTGATAGAACACGATCTGATTCTCCAGATTGGCAACTGTCAATGAAACATGACCAATCATGGTGGCGGGATGGATCGAAAATTCAGTCTGAGCGGTGGTGTTTGTTTTTATCATCGTATTACCTATAAAGTCGTACTGTTTATTTTCCGTACCACATGCGCGCCAACAGATTATCTTTGCGGATGAACTGATGGTAGAGCGCGGCGAGGATATGCAAAAGAATGAGCAGCGCCAGGAGTGGGTCAATTAGCCCGTGCAGCATGGGACTTAAGCCTCTGGGGAGAGTGCCTTCGCCGCCGAATACTACAGGAGCGAGGTTAAATGTGACAGAAAGTACCAACCCAGTCAGCGGCATGAGAATGGCGAAAATGTAGATCAGGTAATGCGTCCATTCGCCGATTTTGTCGAGCAAGGCGTTGCCCACCGTGACAGGTTCAGGGTGCGGAGTTCGCCAGCGGACAACGAAGCGGACGATCATCAATAACAACACCGTGATGCCCAGCGGCATGTGCCAGCGCAGAATACCGAGTTCCTCTGTCAAAGGGATGTCTTCGGTAGATACACCGAGGAAAAACACGGCAAAAACGAGCAGGGCGATGACCCAGTGCAGGGTGACCCAGAGCGGGGAATAACGTTTGGGGGCTTGAGTAGTGGACATGGTGCAATCTCCTTTTTGATAATTCGACTCTATCGATAAACGAACAAAAAATATCTGAAGTGCCGCCATGAAACGCTCGAATTACTTGAAGTAAACCTCACCGCACAGACGGTGAGGTTTACTTTCAAATGGCTGGGCTTCATGTAAATAGAAGCGGTTAGAAGCCCAATTCTTCCTTGACGATAATCATCGTGATGCGATCTGGGCGGAATGCGCGATTGACAATCAACATTTGATTGACGGAGGTACCGACTTTGTAGAGCTGCTGCATGTGCTCTTCTTCAAGCGGAACGACATGCTCGTTGAGGCGGCGCATCCCATCATTTAAATCTTTCACGATCTTCTGAGCGCCGACCACCCAGATCACTTTTCCAGCGCCTGAAGCATACGGTCCAAGCTGACTACCCGTGGCAGAAGCGATCAGCACATGCCCATCTTCGGTCACAGCGTGGACACTGCCTGCGGCGAAATCAGGCGCGGAGATCAGCTTGCGAATTTCACGTCCCTGGGTCTCGCGGTTCATGGCGTACATCTTGGGGCGTACTGCATCAAAACGTCCTGATTGGTCAACGTCTGCGGCAATGCCAAGTTGTTCAAGGGTTACAGAAGAGCTGAGAAAAACCTCTGACCCTTCGGGAATTAATTCAAAGAACAATCGTTTCGCTTCGGCGCGGTCTTCGGCGACCAAAGTCTGAATGCCATTGGCTTCGAGGGCTTTTGAAGTGCGCTCAATTCTTTCGTTAACTGCCAATTTGGCAAATTCTTCAACGGGGGTGACTGCAATATCTTTTGTGAACATGTTTTTTTCTCCTATCCAAGAATCTTGATGGCGCTGCCCCAATTGGTGCCGAGCGTGCCCTGCAATGTGATCTGCAGCAACTGCATGGCTTCGATCTGACGCGCGCGGTGCAATGGACCTGCGTCAATGGCGCGCATTCCGCCGTCTGTCACCAATTGCGAAACCTTGCTCTTCGCGTCGGCGTCATCGCCTGCGATAAAGACATCGAGCGGCTGACCAGCCACCGATCCAGCGAGAAGCGTGCCTGCAAAGGTGGTGTTGAAAGCCTTGACCACACTCGCGCCAGCAGCAACTGCCTTTGCCAAATCTTCGGCGGAAGATGAATCAGGCGCGGTGGCGAGACCATCGTAAGTGGCGTTCAACGGGTTGGCGATATCCACGACCACCTTGCCCGCAAGTTTTGCGCCGAGTTGTTTTGCGATCTCGATGTTCGTGCCGTACCAAACTGCCAGCACCACCACATCTCCCAGTTCAGCATCCAGGCTTGCGGCTGAAACTGTCGCGCCATTTTTGGCGGCGGCTTTCACATCAGCAGCGGCTTTGGCTGCCACTTCAGGATTCGCATCCACAAAAATTACCGAGTGACCGCCAGCTGCCGCGCGAGTTCCGATCCCGCGTCCCATGTTTCCAGATCCAATAATTGTTACGTTCATTCTTGACTCTCCTTGAGTTATTTGATAATATACAGACGTTGCTTACACAACAGATGTTGCCTACTTTACCAATTCGCCTAATGAAAGTCAACCAACAAAAAACTAAAACTGTTGACTAAGCAACAAAGGAGACAATATGTTGCCTACTACCGATGAAAAAATAGACCCACGCGTCAA